>JACXUN010000011.1 GCA_014763905.1 Campylobacterales bacterium | reverse complement strand
AAATCTAATTTTTGCAAAGATCTTCATTTTTGATCCATCCAATAATGCCGTTTCGGTATTCTATCTTACTATAATCGCCTCGTTCACCCAGTTTGGTTGTATGATATTCTTGATCGACGTGCAAGCTTATCGTACTATTTTTAGCCGGTATGATATAGATCGGAGCTCCGGATTTGACGCAAATCTTCTCTAACGGAATAAAAAAAGTAAGCAAAATTGCAGCGGCAACTACCCCCATAATGAGATAGAAGAAATCTCGTTTCCAGATAAAGAGAAGAACAAAGAGAACCCCCAATCCAATCAGCGTATATTTTTTAAGCGTCTCAAAATTATCATCTTTGGGGTTCAGGTCGGTTTGTGCAGCGACTGATCCCTCCTCAATACTGATGGGAATCTCTCGATCTACGAATATCTCTTTGATGGTATCAAAGTAAGAAAATTTGAGCTTGGTTTGATCGGAAGGCAGCACAATATAGTAGTCGGCTTCCATTAAAGAACCGGTACGTCTAAGATTTTCTAAACCATCTTTAAGGGCTTCAGGGACATACATATCTTCTAAGTTGGCATCATGTGCCTCCAAAGAGACGGCGATGAGATTGGTCTTTTCATCATAAACGGATGCTTGATAACTTTTGACCTTTAAGCCGGCTGCAATCACACCGCAAAAATTGGGATGATCCGGTAGTTTGACGACGGGGATATTGATTTCAGGAAGCACTTTGCTCTGTCCGTTAAATTGGACATTCACCGCAGAGATTTTAAAAAATGGTTGAGAAGTTTTGAAATAAAAGGTATAAAAGGTTTTATCATCATTACGGATAATTACCGGTTTGTTAAGAATAGGATCTTTTTCAGCTACAAACTCAAAATGGATTGTATCGTCATCACTGCTATTACTCAAAAAACTGATAGGAAAAACCTGCTTTTGATAGACTTTTTTGGGAACATAACTGTAGTCAACATCATTAGCATCAAGTTGACCGATCAAAAGGAGTAAGAGGATACCCCAGTTTAAAAAAGAAGCGAAAGCCCTAGCCATTAGGCGATAAGACCCTCTAACATCTTAACCCCGTCAGTGGAACCTAGGATACACTCCATCGCTCTTTCCGGATGCGGCATCAAACCGAATACATTTTTCTCACGGTTACAAACACCCGCTATTGAGGTAACCGAACCGTTCACAACAATCGGTTCTCCGTGTTCATTACAGTATCGCAGTAAGATTTGACCGTTCTCCTCTAAGGCTTTGAATCCCTCTTCATCGATGTAGTAGTTACCATCGGCATGTGCTATAGGAATATTGAGGACTTCATCTTTGTTACAATTTTGTAAAAATTCATTGTCATTGTTAACCACTTTAAGTGTCTGATATTTGGAGATAAAGTGTAGTCCGATATTGCGTTTGAGTGCTCCGGGAAGCAGACCTGATTCGGTAAGGATTTGGAATCCGTTACAGATACCCAAAACCTTTCCACCGTTTTGAGCATATACTTTAACGGCTTCCATAATCGGTGAAAATTGAGCAATCGCCCCTGAACGAAGATAGTCCCCATAAGAGAAACCGCCGGGAACAACAACCAGATCAGTCTTCTCCGGTAATTGTGTTGCTTTGTGCCAAATAATTGTTACGGTACATCCAAGTTTCTCAAAAGCATATCGGGTATCATAGTCGCAGTTGGTTCCGGGAAATTGTAATACGGCTACATTTTTCATTAAACAATCTCGATACTATAATCTTCAATGACGGTATTGGCTAAAATATCTTCAGCCATTTTGGTGACTTCAGCTAATGCGGCTTCTTTACTCTCACTGTCGAGTTGAAGGATAATCTGTTTTCCCATGCGAACATCTTTGACACCTTGAAAATTCATTGCATCTAGTGCATGGTGTATCGCTTTTCCTTGTGGGTCAAGAACACCCTCTTTGAGATAGATGTTTACAATTGCCTTCATTATTGTTTTGCTCCTAAAATTCTATTTAAAACCTCTTCGTATGCCACTTTGAGTCCGCCTAATCCCTGCCTGAATCGGTCTTTGTCCATTTTTTCTCCAGAGTGTGCGTCCCAGAGTCTGAAGTTATCCGGACTCAACTCATCGATGAGGATGATATTGCCGTTGAGATCACGACCGAATTCAAGCTTGAAGTCAACCAGTGTAAGATCACGTTCAGCATAGAACGCTTTGAGAATATCATTGATTTTTCGTGCCATATATCGGATATATTCCAATTCACTGGTATCTTTGACCAGCTCTAAAATCAAACAGTGCTGATCATTAAGCTTTGGATCACCCAATTCATCGTTCTTATAATCAAACTCAACTAGAGTAAACGGTAATATTTTGCCGTCTTGGATACCGAGATTCCGGCTAAGGCTGCCGGTTGCAATATTTCTAACGATCACTTCGATTTTAATCACTTCAGCTTTTTTGTGCAGCATGTGATTATCATCCATTATCTCGACAAAGTGTGTCGGAATCCCTTTGTTATTAAGCAGTTTAAAGAGTTCAGTTGAGATCTTATTATTGAGTGCTCCTTTTCCCTCTTCACTTGACTTCATCGCACCGTTTCCGGCGGTTAAGTCGTCTTTGAATTCTGAAATCAACAAACTTGCATCATCGGTTGTCCAGATTTTTTTTGCTTTGCCTTCGTAGAGTAGTTCATTTTTTTTCATCTACTGTCTTTTTCCTTACGTTAAAGTTTCTACTATTTATTGATTATGAGTGCTTTTAAGATGTCAACGGCACTTTTGAGCTGGGCATCTTTATACATCTGCTCTTCAGTGATTATGGTCTTGTTCTCATCCGATTTCTCTTCTTCTGCTACACCGTCTACCTTTTCAAGTTCACTCTCAAGATGCTTTTGTAGATCTCGTTCTTTAATGGAGATAAGATCTTCAAATCGTTTAATTTCTCCCGGAGCGACTTCTATATCCGGCGTAACCCCGACTGCTTGGATGGTTCGACCGCTTGGTAGATAGTAACGGGCAATGGTTAAGCGTAACGACTCATCATTTCCAACCGGCATAACCACCTGTACGGAACCTTTTCCAAAAGTTTTCTCTCCGACGACTACGGCTCGCTTATGATCCTGTAACGCACCTGATACAATTTCACTCGCACTGGCACTACCACCATTGACTAGGATAACTAATGGTGTTTTGGTATCACTGTTGTTTTTGGTTGCGTTATAGAAAAGGTTTTCTGATGCTACTTTTCCTTTTTGACTGACGATAACTCCCTCATCGACAAACATATCGACAACTCCGATGGCTTGATTGAGCAACCCGCCCGGATTGTTTCTGAGGTCAATAAGAAGCCCTTTGGCTTTTGGATGCTTTTTGATCGCCTTTTTAATGCCTTCTATGACCTTTTGGTCAAATGAGGTGATACGAAGATAGAGAAGATCCTCTCCGATGGTTTTGGCATAAACTGATTGAATCTCAATAATATCTCGTACGATATCGACCACAACCGGTTTAGGTTCCCCCTTTCGAATCACAGTCAACTGAATCGGAGTACCCGGTTTACCTCGCATGATAGAGACGGCCTTATCGATATTCATACCGATAGTAGCCTGATCATCGATTTTGAGGATAATATCATTGGCTTTTATACCGGCTTTATCTGCCGGTGTACCCTCGATCGGAGAGATAACCGTTAATGCTCCATCCTTCATTCCGACACTGATACCCAAACCGCCAAATTCACCGTTGGTCTGTACTTGCAACTCTTTGGACTCTTCCGCATCCATAAACGAGGAGTGGGCATCCAGATTGGTTAATAGCCCTTTGAGTGCTTTGTTAATAATATCGCTGGAGTTAAGTTCATCAACATACTGATCCTCAATGATCGAGACAATACGCGTAAACTTTAGATACGCTTCAAGTTTGGAAGTCTGCCCCATCTCATCAATGTTATCAATCTTATATGGACTCTCTGCCTGGGCTGTACTTACCAGAAGCAGTGATGCCGTCACAGTAGAGAGAAAGCCAAAGAGTAGAGCTTTTTTATTTTTTTTCACCATTTATCTATTTTATTATTCCCGTCAATTTTTAGTGGTATATTTTAGTTAAATGTTACTAAAAGTTCTCTAATATATTAACATAAAGGGGAGATGAAAAATTATTTTGATGCTTTTTGACCTATACCTTGACAATAAGTGACTAAACTTTGTATAATGACAAAGACTAAAGATTAGTTAATAAACTGATTTAAAAAGGATAATTAAAGTTATGAGTATCTTAGAAAAATTAACCCATCAGATGAGTGCTTCACTGGAAGCAGGGGTTTCATTGGCTTTACATAATAAAAATCAAGAGGTTGATCCTTTACATATTCTTTGGGCATTGCTTGCCAATACCAGTTCATTATTACATCAAGCACTCAATAAAATGCGTGTGGATAAAAGTGCCATAGAGTTAGAGGTTAAAAGTGCGGCAGGAAAACTTCCGAGTGTTTCGAGTGTCACCAAAGAGAGTATCCGCATATCGCAAAAAACCATTGCAACGCTTCAGCAAGCAGAAGGGGTTATGACCGCAAACGGAGATCAGTATCTGTCGGTAGATGCGTGGTTGATTGCGAATATCGCTGCTCCTTTTCTCAAAGATACGTTGGGGAAATATCTCGATCTTCATGAGTTCAAAAAGACATTAGAGTCGATTCGTGGCGGCAAAGCGATCGACTCACAAAGTGCCGATGAAGCATTGGAGGCATTGGATCAATATGGGATTGATCTCAATAAAAAAGCTCTCGACGGTGATTTGGATCCGGTAATCGGCAGGGATGAAGAGGTGAGTCGAATGATGCAGATTTTGATTCGCAAGACCAAAAATAACCCGATTCTCATCGGTGAGCCAGGAACCGGTAAAACAGCGATTGTGGAAGGATTGGCTCAACGAATTGTCAACAAAGAGGTGCCGTTAAGTCTGCAAAATATGCGGGTGATTTCACTTGATATGAGTCGCTTGATCGCCGGAGCCAAATATCGGGGAGAGTTTGAAGACCGACTCAAAGCGGTGATAGACGAAGTGAAAAAAGCATCCAATATTATTCTCTTTATCGATGAGATTCATACCATTGTCGGAGCGGGAGCGAGTGAAGGGAGTATGGATGCCGCCAATATCCTCAAACCGGCATTGGCGAGAGGCGAGTTGCATACGATTGGAGCCACGACTCTCAAAGAGTATCGTAAATATTTTGAAAAAGATGTGGCACTTCAACGGCGTTTCCAACCGGTCAAAGTGGATGAACCGAAGATCAATGAGGCGTTGCAGATTCTCAGAGGGATCAAAGAGCGTTTAGAATCGCATCATAATGTGACCATAACCGATTCGGCACTGGTAGCGGCTGCTAAATTGAGTGATCGCTATATTACGGATCGATTCTTGCCGGATAAAGCGATTGACCTAATAGATGAAGCAGCGGCTGAACTCAAAATGCAGATCGAGAGTGAACCGACTGAATTGGCAAAAACCAAACGGGAACTCTCTACCATTCAGGTTGAAAAAGAGGCTCTCTTGATGGAAAAGAGTGATAAAAACTCTGCTCGTTTGGCTGAGATCGAAAAAGAGTTAGCCGATCTCAAAGAGAAGAAGATGGCTCTGGAGAGCCGGTTTGAGAATGAGAAGCGTGTCTTTAATGAAGTGGCTCAGATCAAAAATACGATTGAAGAGCTAAAGGTGAAAGCAAGTGCCGCTCAAAGAGAGGGTGAGTTTTCTAAAGTAGCAGAGATACAACATGGTCAAATCCCGACTGAACAAGCCAAACTCAAAGAGCTAGAATCCAGATGGGCAACCATGATGAGTGAAGGAACCTTGCTCAAAAATGCCGTGGATGAAGAGATGATCGCAGGAATTGTCAGTCGATGGACCGGTATCCCAGTCAAAAAGATGCTTCAGAGTGAAAAAGATAAGATTCTCAATGTCGAAAAGATTCTCAATCAAGAGGTGGTCGGTCAAGACGAAGCTCTCAAAGCAGTAGCCCGGGCGATCAAACGCAATAAAGCCGGATTGAGCGATACCAATCGTCCGATCGGAAGCTTCATGTTCTTGGGTCCAACCGGTGTTGGTAAAACCCAAGTAGCAAAGACCTTGGCAAAATTCCTCTTTGATTCTGAGAAATCACTGATCCGAATCGATATGAGTGAGTATATGGAAAAGCATGCCGCAAGCCGATTGGTCGGAGCACCTCCGGGATATGTCGGATATGAGGAGGGTGGACAGTTGACCGAAGCGGTACGTCGAAAACCATATTCCGTCGTACTGTTTGATGAGATCGAGAAGGCACACCCGGATGTCTTTAATACTTTGCTGCAAGTACTCGATGACGGACGTTTGACAGATAATAAAGGGGTGACAATCGATTTTAAAAATACGATTATTATTATGACCTCCAATATCGCCAGTGATAAGATTATGCAGTACAGTGATTCGACTGAACGAGAAACCGCAGTTAACAGCGAACTGAAAAAATATTTCAAACCGGAATTTTTAAACCGGTTGGATGATATTGTGATCTTTAACCCGCTTGATCTTGAAGCGATTACCAGTATCGTTGATATTCTCTTTAAAAGTATTGAGAAAAAATTGGTAGAGAGAGATATTACGGTTGTGCTAACCGATGCCGTCAAAGCTTATATCGCACAGGTAGGATTTGATCCGGTGTATGGTGCCAGACCGCTGAAACGAACTCTCTATGATGAGGTAGAGGATCGCTTGGCTGAATTGATATTAGAAGAGAAAGTCAGTGAGGGTTCTAAGGTGACATTTGATCTCCAAGATGGCGTGGTTTCGGTTCATATTGAATAATATCATCTAAACCTCAAAGCGTGAGAAATCCCAAGCTATCTGAGGATTTCTCTATTCTCTAAGTAAGATTATCATATCATTAGATTAATCAAAATGGAGAAACAATGACTACTTTTCAATTTATTCTTTTTATTCTTTCTGTGGCTGTTTTTGTCGCATTTTTTAGACAGTTATTTTCAGGAGCTTTTCCCAAACGTGGTGTAGATTTTGAAGCAGCGAGGGATGATGAACAGATCGGTGGTATCTCTCAAATGGATAAGAGCTTCTCGACACCAGCACCTAAACTTTCGCGTGTAGAACAGCTCAGACAAATGGCTCATAATGCGTTGGAGCGAAAAGATTTCATCGAAGCAGACAAAGCTCTCTCTAGTGCCTTAATTTTAGAAAAAGAGAATCTGGAGTTGATGCTGCAGTACGGTTTTGTCTTGATTGAATTAAAACGTTTTGCCGATGCAAAAGAGCTCTACAAAGAGATCATTGGTCTGGATTCTGAGAATGATATGGCTCACGGTTCTTTGGCAAATGTACTGCATTATTTGGAAGAGGATGAGTTGGCTCTGGAGCATCACCGCAAAGCCATTAAACTGGATTCTCAATACGCTCCGCACTATTTTAACTATGCCAATACCTTGTATGATCTCAGTGAACGAGAGATGGCATTGCTCAATTATAAAAAAGCCATAGAACTAGATCCTTCACTTGAAGAGGCTGAACGGATGATTAAAGAGTTGTCTGCATGAGTGAAAACTGTTTTGTAAGGCAAGAGGCGAGTTTAGATATTATCGCCAATGTGACCAATTTTTGCAGTGAGTGCTATAATGTAATTCAAGAACATGAAGTGATTTTCTATGATATGCAAAACTACCGGTATCTCTGTGAAACATGTAAGCAATCTTTCCAAGAGAAGCTGGATAGTAATTGTGAATTAATCGAAAATGAGACAGAGCCTCTGTTTTAGGCTATAGGTGGGGGTTAGATGGAAATTATTAGTGCTGAAATGATCTATACGGCGTTGGCTGTTATTTTTTTACTCTTGCTTGTCTTTTTGGCGGGACGGCATTGTGTTCTGCGATATGATACGACAATCGATAAATTCATTGAGTTCAATAACAATATTATGGTCATCACCAATGATGAAGAGATCATCAAAGTAAATGGAGCGGGATTAAACTTTTTTGGATATTCGACGCTGGAAGCCTTTAAAAAAGATCATAAATATATCCATAAACTTTTTGAAGAGGTTGCTCTGTCGGATAAAGATCGCTTTGCGATCGAACCCAAATGGGTGACAAAAATCGATTCTCATCGAGAGATTAAAGTCAAAATGAATTACCAGCTCAATACCAATAGCCGTATCGAACAGTATTTCTATCTACGGGTTAGTGAGATTAAATCGCATAAGTATCTTTTGACTTTTAGTAACATTACCAGTTTGGAAAAAGAGAAGAATGATATCCAAGAAGAGGCAGAACATGATCCTTTGACACGGATTTATAATCGACTCAAATTCAACAAAATTTTTAACGAGATGTACTATCGAGCTGATACTTTTGGTGAAGGTTTTTCAGTTATTCTTATGGATATCGACCACTTTAAGCAGATTAACGACAATGAAGGGCATACGATAGGAGACAGGGTTTTAAGTGAACTGGCTACCCTTGTTAGATTGGAATTGCGTAAAAACGATGTTTTCGCACGATGGGGTGGCGAGGAGTTTATTATCTTGACACGGTTTCTATCGGCAAAAGAGGTACATCAGTTTTCCGAGCGACTCCGCAAAGTGGTGGAACAGTACCGTTTTTCTTTTGTCAATCGGCAAGTGACCTGTAGTTTCGGTATTACGCAGTTTAGAAAGGGAGATACCCAAAGTGATATCTTTAAACGAGCCGATGATGCACTCTATAGAGCCAAAGATCAGGGTAGAAATCAGGTGGTCTTAAAGTAACGCAGTGCGTTGAGATAGCTTAGATTATTGAGCTGCTGATGCCGATAGGCGATATCAAATGCGGTTCCGTGATCGACGGATGTCCGTATAATCGGTAGATTGAGTGAGATATTGATCCCCTCATCAAAGTAGAGGGCTTTGAGCGGTGCCAATCCTTGATCGTGATACATGGCGATATAGTAGCGGTAGTGTTTCCGCCGCTGCGGCGTAAAAGCGACATCGGGGACAATCGGTTCTGTATAGACACACTTTCCGATCATTTGATGAGCCGTTTCTCTAGCTTGACGGATTGTCTCTTCTTCATCTCCCAATACCCCGTTATCTCCGGCATGGGGATTCAATCCCAGTAGACTCACGCTCTCATCAGTTTTTAAATCCGATGCAATTGCATAGTAAAAATCAACCAAGAATCTAGTCAACTTTTCTCTATTTCTCACTGCTTGCGGAACTTGATAGAGCGGAATATGCTCTGTATAAAGAGCGACATACATCTGAGGTGTTCCCAGCATCATAATGGCTTCTGCTTGAAAAAAATCTCGGAGTGCATCGGTATGACCTTTATAGTGAACGCCTGCAAGTTCCCACGCTTTTTTATGAATCGGCAACGTCATAACACCATCGACCTCTTTTTTCTTGGCTAAGTTGACGGCTTTTTGAAAGGATTGGAAACTATAGGCTCCACTTGCTTGGGTAATGTGTGAGGGAGTAATGGTAAAAGATTGACCGATCTCGGTTACACAATGGAAATCGTGAGGAATAGGTAGTTTTAACAGATTGGCAGCCTGTTCAAGCATTGCACGATCGATGCAGTAGCGGGGTTTAATAAACTCTTTGATCCGGTAATGGTTTTCGAGTATCAACTGAATACCGATTCCGTTGAGATCACCGACACTGATGGCTATCTGTTTCATTTTACTCTCTTATTTCAACAACGGTTCCCAGTTTGACCAACTTCCAGACATTGTCCATTCCTTTATTGGTCATGGCAACACACCCTTCTGTCCAGTCGTGTGAGAGGGTATAATCA
Organism: Campylobacterales bacterium; assembly: GCA_014763905.1. Taxonomy (GTDB): domain Bacteria; phylum Campylobacterota; class Campylobacteria; order Campylobacterales; family Sulfurovaceae; genus UBA1140. The sequence goes on along the minus strand of JACXUN010000011.1, from coordinate 3,861 downwards.
TCACCGTTTCCATCCCAGAAACGCGGTACTTGGGCGTGGATAGTAATGCCTCCTCCCGGATTAACACCCAGCTTCTTAGCTTCTTCAATATCATGTTCATTAGGATAATCAATTAACAGCTCTTTATAGTACTTTTTATCTTCCCTTTTGTCGATAATCTTATAGGTTCCTTCGGGTGTCCTGTAGTCCCCTTTTTCGATTTTGGCTCCTTTAGGATTTTTGCCCAGCGAGACACGATGTTTACTTAGGATATTCCCTTTCTCATCAAGCAGTACCAGTACTCTTTTGGATTTGACAACGACAATTTTAGTGGCCGGTACACATTTGATGATCTCATCATTTTGTGTCCAATCAAATGGATCAATTTTAGCTACGGTTTCATTAACCTCTTTGGTGACGTTGGCATCAATTTTAGGTTCAGCTTTATGTCTGGAACAACCAGTAGTGAGCAGTGTCGCAGTGATGAATAATATGGCGATATAAATATATCTCTTCATATTTCCAATCCCCTTTGGAAGAATAATTATAGATAACAAATAATATATAAAATTAACTTAATTTAATATTTTTTGAGAATCAAAAAAAAGATGATATACTTAACCAGACTTTTTATCAGATAGGAGAGGTTTATTATCAATGATGACGATTCCCAATGCCTTGAGTATCTTTCGTATTGTGGCGGCTCCTTTTTTACTGTGGGTCTCTTATCTACAGATGCCCAATCTTTTTTTTATCTTGTTTGGTTTGATGCTTTTCTCAGATGCCATTGATGGCTTGATTGCAAGAATCCTCAACCAGACTAGTGAACTGGGAGCCAGATTGGATAGTTATGGAGATATGGTCACCTATCTCGTTACACCCATTGCGGTTTGGTGGCTTTGGCCCGATTTAATTACCCAAGAGTTACATTATATCATTGCGGCAATTATTATCTATATCTTACCGGCATTTTTTGCTCTGGTCAAATTTGGAGCATTAGCAAGTCATCATACTTGGATTACCAAAATTTCGGCTCTATTGATGAGTATCGGTGTTGTAATTTTACTGATTTTTCATCATACTGTATTGTTTCATTTTTCGGTTTGGTTTTTGGTGATAGAGGCGGTGGAAAATATTGCGATTACTTTAATGATTACAGAGCAGAGAAGTGATATTAAATCACTTTGGCATATTTGATATGCCAATGAAATTGAATTGTTTTTTACGACTTTTTAACAAAAATCTGTTTGATTTTAATGGCTCCGACTCCCGGAATTTTGCAGTCGATATTGTGATCATCGTTACTTTCTACCAGTTTGATATTTTTGATCTTGGTTCCTACTTTGACAACCGATGAACTGCCTTTGATTTTGAGATCTTTGATAACCGTAACATCATCACCATTTCTTAGGGTCGCTCCATTGGCATCGGTGACTGTGAACTCCTCTTCTGCTTCTTCGCCCGCTTTCCACTCATAAGCACACTCGGGGCAGATGAGCAAGTTTCCATCTTCGTAAGTATATTCACTTCCGCATTTTGGGCAGTTTGGTAGTTGTTCCATGGTTTTCCTTTGTTAAGTTTGCCGTATTCTACCATAAGTTAGGTTTGATTTACTGCATGACCCATCCCATAATGAGATATAACAGAGAAGCCAATCCAGCAGCAATTAAAGCATACGGCATTTGAGTTCGTACATGTTCAATATGATTACAGCCGCTTGCCATTGAAGAGATAATCGTGGTATCTGAAATCAAAGAGACATGATCGCCGAAAATTCCACCGGAGATAACCGCCCCAATCATCAGGGGTATATAGAGATCAAAAGTAGCAGCCAGAGCCAAGGCAATCGGCATCATAATCGAAAAGGTTCCCCAACTGGTACCGGTCGAAAAAGAGGTCAACGACGCAACCAAAAAGACCAGAAGCGGCAACAGAATCGGGGAGATATTTCCCTGCATCAGTTCGGCTAGATAGTTGGCGGTGCCGAGTTCTTTAATCACATTGCCGATTAAAAACGCCAGCAGTAGAATCAGGGCGATAGGAATCATATCTGAGATACCGGCATAGAGTGATCGGAAGTAGACTGTATGCTGCATCTGACGGCTACCGACATAGTAGATATAGATAAAAAGCAGGGTACCGACTACCGCATAAAAGACCGAAGTGGAACCGCTTCCTTTGAGGATATCGCCATCACCGGTATAGTAGAGAGCCAGCGGTACCAATCCGATCAGGAGCAGAATAGGCAGGATCATTAAGAGCGGTGATTTATAAGAATTTTCGGTAGGTGTCTGCGGCATCTCAACCGGATGAGGTTTGGCATCTGCCATGGAGCCGATATTGATATTAAATAGGATAACAGCCAGAACCAGCAAGACCGTGATAATCGAATAGAAATTAAAGAGTATGGATTCCATCAACAGTGCAATCCCTTCGCCGCTGATCACTTGACTATCAATAGCAGTAACAATGAGTCCCAAGAGTAACGCTCCCCACGCATTAAACGGGATCAAGGAACAGATCGGAGCAGAGGTGGAGTCACAGACAAATGCCAGTTTTTCACGGCTTACACCGTTTTTGTCACAAAGAGGTTTGGCAACGGTTCCGGCGACTAGAGCGGTAATAGAGGATTCGATAAAGATAATCACTCCTAATATATAGGCAAGCATCAAGGCTCCTTTGGGGGAGTCGATATTTTTCTGTTTTTTATCCAGATAGGTGATAAAGCCACGTACCCCGCCTGCTTCTTCAATGAGTTTGATAATGGCACCGACCAGCAGAGCAAAGAGAACCGTTTTGGTGATCCATCCCTCGGCAAACAATCCCACAAAACCGTCAAGCATTGCCAAGAGTGCTTCAAAAGGATGAAAATGATGTATCACTAACTCTCCTAAAAAAATTCCGGATATGAGTGAGACGACGACATCTTTTGTTATAATTGCCATCACGATAATAAAGAGCGGGATAATGACGGAGAGAATGCCTAAGTGTTCCATGAATTTGTCCTATCAAAAGATCTTTTACTTGGAAGTGGAATAGGAATCGAAAGCTTTAGCTTCGCTTTTTCGGGACTAAAGCCTGCGTTTCCTAAAAATGCTACTTCCTAAAAAAAATAATGAAAGGAATTATACCATTATGAAACGATTTGCACTAATAACATTGAGTTTAGCCTTTATAACGGCTTGTCAAAGCAGTCCGGCTATTAAATCCCATGAAAAAATTACGATACCTGCCCAGAGCCGGCAGCTGATTCAGGTTACTACTCCTCATTGGGAAGCTCAAGAGGGAACACTGCAACGGTATGAAAAAACAGATCAAACATGGCACAAAGTAGGCAAACCGATTGCTATCATTTTAGGTCGAAACGGTTTGGCTTGGGGAAGAGGATTGCATACTATTCCTAGTGATACGCAAAATATCAAAAAAGAGGGAGACGGTAAAGCTCCGGCAGGATTATTCCGTCTAGGACATGGATTTGGATATGAGGCTTTGGCTACCGATTTTCCTTACAGTATCTATCAAAGAACTGACCACTGTGTCGATGACAGCCGTTCAAAATGGTATAACCGGATTGTTGACAGTACCAAAGTATCCAAAGATTATCAAAGTTTTGAACATATGAAGCTTGATCAGAGCATCGAGTACAAATATGGCATTACCGTTGAGCATAATCCCCATCAGGTGCCGTATGGCGGTTCATGTATCTTTATGCATGTCAAACACCCAAGCGGTAAAGCCACCTCAGGATGTACTGCGATGCAGGAGAATGAAATGGCGGAAGTTCTAGGATGGTTAAAAAGTGAGGCAAACCCTTTACTTTTACAACTGCCTCAGGATGAGATGAATAAGAGAGTCAGGTTAGAATGACACTCTTATTAAAAG
>JACXUN010000010.1 GCA_014763905.1 Campylobacterales bacterium | reverse complement strand
GCATAGCCCCCTTCACTGTATCCGGTGACAAAGAGTTGATTATTGAGTTTGATATCGTTCTTGGCAGAAAACACTTTAACCGCTTTGATAAAATCAATACTGGCATTGGCTAATGACTCTTTTTGGACAAAAGGATGATACTCTCCTAAAGAGTCACCAAAACCGATATAGTCCGGTCGTAACGTAGCAAATCCACCCAGTGAGGTCAAGAGAATGGCAGGATCACCGCTTGGATCCGGAGTTCCGTATATTGTACCGATAACAGAAGGTGCTTCGATATTGGCAAAAATGGTTCCATGATCATCACTGACCATGGAAAAACCTAAAGTGTTCATGATCTCAGGTACGCCGGTTGGAATAACAAAAAGACCGGAAACATCAACCTCTTCACCTTGTTCGTTGGTGGTAGTATAAGGAATTTTGTATGCCTTATAGCCAAAAACCGTTTGATTTGCATCCACCATCTCTTTGGCTATAAGCATCTTTTTCATCTGCTCAGCAGAGAAATTGACAGCGAGTTCACCGCCTACAACCTCTTCATTACTTGCAGGTTGTTCTAAATCACTACCACAACCGACCCATAATAAAATCGGTAAGGCAAGTGCAATGTTTTTGATTATCTGATTCATTGATTGACTCCTTTATCTTAAATATATAGTTAAAAACTTATGACCCTATTTCCTATATATTAAATTGAATAATGCCTCAGGCGACTACTTTTCATAGGGACTCCTTTCTTTGATAGAGTTTGGTCTATATTTATGCCTCGATGAGATTATAGAGAGCGGTTATCTCTTCCGCCCAGATCGACTCATCGATCGTCTCCAAGACCAGCGGGATATCATCCATACGCGGATCGTTCATGATAAATCCAAAGGTATCCCATCCGAGTTCTCCCCAACCCAGTGAGTGGTGTCGGTCAACCCGGCTGCCGAGTTTGGGTTTGGAGTCATTGATATGCATTCCGCAGAGATACTCAAATCCGACTATCCGGTCAAACTCTGCCATGGTTGCTTGATAAGTCTCTTTGGTACGTAAATCATATCCTGCCGTAAACGTGTGGCAGGTATCGAGACAGACCCCGACACGGCTTTTGTCGTTGACCTTGTCGATAAGGTGGGCAAGATGCTCAAATCGATACCCGAGGTTGGTGCCTTGTCCGGCGGTGTTTTCGATTACCAGTTTGACATCCATATCATGTGTCGCTTCGATGGCTACATTCATCGATTCAGCAATCAGATCCAAACAGTTGAGTTCAGCCTCTTGGAGTTTGTCAACATATTCGGGATCGCGTTTGGCTATTTTGACCAGATGGCTTCCCGGGTGAAAATTGAGCAGTTTAAGTCCCAATTGATCACACCGTTTGATCTCATCGATAAAGGCTTCACGCGATTGTTCCAATTTCTCGGGATCGGGATTTCCCAGATTGATCAGATAGCTGTCATGCGGCAGGATATGTTTGGGAAGAATACCGGACTTTTCAAGGTTGGTGTTGAAGCTCGCTATCATTTTGGGTTCAAGCGGTTTGGCGATCCATTGTCGTTGATTTTTGGTAAATAAGGCAAATGCTTTGGCTCCGATTGCCATGGCATTCAGCGGGGCATTATCCACACCGCCGCTAACACTAACATGGGCTCCTACATATTTCATTTCGGTCTGACCTTGATAAGAATTTTATTTATTGTATCACGAAAAACACGCTCTTCGCTTACAACAGAATAGGTGATATTATACTCACCCTCTTTTTTAATCGTTTGGGTAAAGCCGTTACTATTTTTAACCAGATTTAGCCCCTCAAAAATAGGTTGAGCGTTGAAAATATTTTCTAATAGAGCAGGGGGATAAGCGGGACTTAAAACCTTACTGTTGAACTGTTCTTTGCTCATACATTCAAAGAGAGACATACAGATATTGGCGGAGTTGATATCAAAGCTTACCAAAGCCTGTCCCATACTGTATATCTCAACTTTAAGAAAATCGCTGCCTTTATAGATAAATCCCTGATCGGAATAACCCATTGTAGGGGTTTTGAGTGTGATTAAAGCGCTCTCTTGATTGTTTTCTTGAACCATCTGTTTTCCGGTGCATCCTGAGATGAGAAGTAGCGATGCGATACCAAGGCCTATTTTACGGTGCATGGAGGCAATCCTTTTGAAGTTAAATTTATAGCTACAAGTATAGCAGAAAAAATATTTTTATTTTTTCATTATTTTAAGTTTAATTTAAGAAAAATTCAATATAATTTCACTCCAACCACATTAATGATGGCCCCTTCGTCTAGCGGTAAGGATCCCAGGTTTTCATCCTGGTTACAGGAGTTCGAGTCTCCTAGGGGTCACCATCATTACCTATTTATCCAACTTTATTTTTATTCAGTTTCCGAATAGTTTTTTATCTACAGTAAATTTTATAAGTTTTGTACAGCGAATAACCCGATGCCACAAATAGAGCAACATAACTCAGTGGATTCCACCGTTCCATATGGAAATCGACATTAATAATGGCTAAGACCAAATTAAATTTTTTATTTTATTAATGCTTTTTTGATGTCCTAATTTTTCTCAACAAAAAAGGTTTCGTATGATAGATATGGTAAAATTTGCACCTAAAAAAGGATATTCTTACATTATGGATCAGTTTCAACAAGAGAGCTTGGATTATCATCTCCACGGTAAAATCGGAACGCTATTAACCAAATCGTGCAAAACGCAAAAAGAACTCTCTATGGCATACACTCCGGGAGTCGCTTATCCGTGTCTCGAAATCGCCAAAGACCCTTCCCTCGCGTATAAATATACCAATAAAGGCAACAGTGTCGCCGTCATCAGTGATGGTACTGCGGTACTAGGTCTGGGAGATATCGGTGGGATTGCCGGTAAACCGGTCATGGAAGGGAAAGCAGTTCTTTTTAAAACCTTTGCCAATGTCGATGCGGTCGATGTAATCTTGAATGTGCATTCGATAGAAGAGATAGTCAATACCTGTGCGGCGATTTCCGATACCTACGGTGGGATCAATTTAGAAGATATCAAAGCCCCGAAATGTTTTGAGATCGAACAGCAGCTTCAAGCCCGTCTCAATATCCCGGTCTTTCACGATGATCAGCACGGTACGGCGATTATCACCTCTGCCGGACTGCTCAATGTTCTTGAACTCAAAAAGAAAAAGATCGAAGAGATCAAAGTGGTTATTATCGGTGCGGGAGCGGCAGGGATCGCCAGTGCCACAATGTATCGCAATCTCGGGGTACAGCACATCGTGATGCTGGACTCCAAAGGGGTGATCCATACCGGACGAACCGATCTCAATCCGTACAAACAAGCGTTTGCCGTCGAGACCGAAGCGAGAACCCTTGCCGATGCTCTCAAAGATGCCGATATGCTCTTGGGACTCTCTTCTGCCAATGTGGTGAGTCAAGAGATGGTCAAAACGATGGCACAAGATGCCGTGATCTTCGCCTGTGCCAACCCGGTACCGGAGATTATGCCAGATTTGGTAGCGGAGGTTCGACCTGATATTATCATGGGAACCGGACGAAGCGACTTCCCAAATCAGGTCAACAATGTCTTGGGTTTCCCGTTTATCTTCCGAGGTGCGTTAGACGTACGGGCTAAAAAAATTACCGAAAAGATGAAGATGGCAGCCGCTCACGCTCTGGCCGATCTTGCCAAACAGCCGGTACCGTACTATGTCAAAGCCGCCTACAACGATCCGACTCTCGAATTTGGTCCGCGTCATATTATCCCTAAACCGTTCTCCAAAGAGGTACTCATCTGGGTTGCTTCCGCCGTTGCTCAAGCGGCTTTTGAAGACGGTGTCACCGAACTGGAGAGTTTCGACAAAGAGGCGTACGTGAAATCATTACGTGAGATGATCTATCTCGATAAAAAAGAAGACAAGAAATAAGCCGTTGATGCCACAAGTCTATACCTTCAAAAGTCTGGAATCCTATCCGAAACTGGTACATCAGGTGACACAAAAAGATGACACGCAGGCATATGCGTTCTCATTGGCACTCCATACCAATGAGAATCCTGCCGATATCTTGGCCAATCGAGCCGCTCTTCAGGCACAGTTCCCGACGATGCGGTTTGTGGTCGCCAATCAAACGCACAGTGATCACATTACCATTATCGACAAACCGATAGAGCAGGGCTGGAGAGCGTTGGAGACGGCGATTGAGGATTGTGATGCATTGATCACCGACCAAAGCGGTATTATGCTGACAGTGCTGACTGCCGATTGTGTGCCGATTCTGCTTTTTGACCCTGTACAAAAAGTGGTCGCTACCGTTCATGCCGGATGGAAAGGAACCTACCAATCGATCGCAGCCAAAACCGTACAGAAGATGCACACAATATTTCAGAGTGATCCCCAAGATATTCGTGTCGCCATCGCCCCTTCTATCGGCGTATGCTGTTACGAAGTCGGCGAAGAGGTCGCCCGACACTTTTTCGACGATCCGGAAGCCTACATCGCCAAAGAAAACGGAAAATATATGCTCAACCTCCCCCATATCAACCAACAGCAACTGCTAAAAGCCGGACTGGAAGCGGACCATATCGAACTCAGTGGTATCTGCACTGCTTGTGAAGTCGATAGTTATTTTTCTTATCGCAAAGAGCAGGGCTGCAGCGGTCGGTTTATGAGTATGATTGGATTAGAATAAATAATTGAGTTCAAGCCGCAGTTCATTATAAGTGTCGTCGGGCTTAATAGAACCGTCAATGGCTACCGTATTACGCTCACTCTCGACATGGGCGAAGCGGATTTTGCTATAGAGGGTTGGGTAGTCAGGGAAACCTTTTTTGACGATATTTAGCGTCCAGACACGACTGTCACTTGGGACACCCGGTTTACTGTCATCAAAGTTTTGAATCGCATAACGCGACACAATCCGCATGGTGGGGATAATGCCGGCACGTCCTAAATTATAGTCGGCACGAATCAAAAAGCTATCGGTATTGGCTTGCCAGTTTTTCTGTCCCATAGCTCGGCTATAGTTGAGTGTAGGAAAGCCTCTCCACGGTGTGACAATATCCCCTTCATCACTGACACTGCTATATCCAAAACGCAAACTCCATACCTCTTGGATAAAGTCAATCCGTGCGGCAACCAATCGAGCTTTGAGCGAGTCTGGATTTTGGTATCCTATGGTATTGGTCATGAGATTGGCTCCGCCAATAGCTCCCGCCCCCTCATCAAACTGCTGCATGATACGCAATGAGGGCATTACTTTAGACTTATCGACATCAAAACGGTGGGTTCCTTCTGCCGTTACCGAGGAGATCAACTCCGGTACGGCTGTGTAGTTGAGTCTCAGAACCGTTTTCTCCAGAGCCGTATTTTTGAAATCCAAAACCAACAGGCGATCATCGATGCCGTTTGCTTGTAGTTTGCTCACGGTCAATCCTTGATGCATTCCCCCATCATCATTTTCCAACCATTTGGCATAGGGTTCACTGCTGTCATCATAGGCTAAGACATGATGAAACTCACTATGGTCACGCAGTTTTTGTTTGGTAAAGAGTGCGGTACGCATACGAGTAGAAGGGATCAGACGTGTTTCCAAAGAGACCCCCTCAAAGGTATTGGGGATCATTTTGGTATCGTTACTTTTGACCAAAAAACTCTCAAAACGTTGACGACCTATTTTCAATGAACTCTGTTTGTCTTGGTATTCGATATAGGCTTGTGCCAGTGAGTTTAAGGCATAATCCCCCTCAGTAGCAGCATCATAACGGCTGAGTGTATCTTTACCCGATTTATAGATAGAAGCCTCTGCGTCGGCTAAATGCCAAGGGTTATAAGAGGTATATAGAGCCGTCGTAAAACCTACTCCGGATAGATAACCGCTCTTATAAATCATACTCCCACCGACACCGGCTATCTGATGATCTTGGCTGTGATCATTTGGATTTTCATAAAAAAACTCATGAAAACGAAGCCGTCCATAAAAAATTCCGTTGGTTAACGCATCGGCAAAACTGTTTTGATCTTTGGGAAGTCGTCGATAATCGAGGGTCATGTCACAGTTGAGTTTTTGTTTCACTTTGACCTCTTGTGTAACACTTATGAGAGGAATCAATATAAAAAGTAAATATGATCTTAACAACAGTTATCCTTAAAAACTTTTGATGGAATAGGGTATCTTGAGAGAGATTAAAGTCGTATAAAACAAGGAGAAGATCAATCGCTTTTAGCTCAAAGGGTACTATACTCCTCACTCCCAAAAGTTGGAATACCTCTTCGTTGTGCCTCTTGAACCATGATTCCTTCCCCTTTAGTCGAGATGAGTTCTTTGTGAAGATTATAAATTTTGGCGGTTCTCACCCCACAGCTGGGACTGCGATCTTTGCCGATCAAGAGATCAATATCCGGATGGGTATCGAAAAACTTTTGGGCATAGCGTTGAATCGACGGTGTGAGATTTTCTCCGGAAGCATTGGAGATTGCATGGATTAGATGATCGCTTTGGATCAAATCCATGGTCGGTCTTGGCGTGCCAAATACATCATCTTCAGGACAAAAAGGGATCAGTTCACAATCTGAAAGCTTTTTTAGCAACGTTTCATTGAGGTTGTCGGTTCCGTCATATCGACAACTGCATCCCAGTAGACAGGCGGAGATGGCTACTTTCATCTATAGGACAAAAAGTATCCAGTAGAGTCCTGCCGTCATCAAAGAGGTCACTAAAACGGCTATGCCATTCAACCGACCCAACCGTTTATGCCCCCGACTATAGAGTCCCGGAAGGGCTCTTCGTTGTCTATCGGCTTTGGCAAACGCCAGTGTGCTATACCAAAATAAGAACGTCATTAAAGCAACAATGGAGTAAACCATGTAATAATAGAAAGCCGATTGCGGATTGAAGGTACTGTTAGCAATTAAAGTTTCAAAACTACTCCGAATTTGAATCTCATATTGCAGTAGGAGAAATGCGATAAGTGTTACCGTAAACAACAATGATTGAGCCATCTGATGCAGTTTATAATATCTTTTGACTGCTAAAACAACCGCAAAAATAAGAAAAACAGGAAGTGCCACGATGATAAGAGTGATGATGTCAATAAAATATGGAGCTCGGGTTCCTAAAAAACCCGCTTGAAAGAGATACTCCATGACCTTCCTTTATGTTTTTTATTATGATGTTTTTTTAGTATAACATAAAAATATTATAAAAATATAACACTTTTAAAACAGTTTTAAAAAAAAGCTTAATTATACTAATTTTTAAACAAATCAAAACATTGAATATGATTTCTTTATTGGCTTTAACAGATTACGATATTTTTTATTTCGGTAAACTCCTCTAACGCCCATCTTGGGCCCTCTCGACCGATTCCGGATAGCTTAGAACCACCATACGGTTGCACATCAAAACGCAGGGTGGGGATATCGTTGACGACTACGCCGCCGCATTTAGCATCTTCTATAAATCGTTTGGTCAAACTCAAATCATTGGTGAAGATCGAGAACTGCAATCCGTATGGCGAATTATTCATTTTGTCAATCGCTTCTTCGTAAGAACGAACTTTGACCAGACTCACGATGGGGGCAAATACTTCTTCACAAACAATCTTCATCTCATCGGTTACATCTGCCATAACCGTCGGAGTGAAACTACCGTCAATAATCTCCGCACCGGTTAAGAGCGTCGCTCCCTCCTCTTGTGCCGAAGCGACCCAAGATTGAGCCCGTTCTAAAGACTCTGCATCGATTAACGGTCCCATAAAGGTATCCTCTTCATAGGGGGAACCGACTTTGAGCGTTTTCGTTTCGCTTGCGATAGTATTGGCAAACGACTCATAGATATCTTCATGCACATAGATACGCTGTAGAGAGATACAGACCTGTCCGCTATTGACAAAGGCTCCATAGACACATCTTGAAGCCGCCCATTTGATATCGGCACTCTTATCGATAAAAGTCGCTGCATTACCGCCAAGCTCCAGACTCACTTTTTTGATACCGGCCTGCTGGGTTATGATATGACCGACCGGAACCGAACCGGTAAAAGAGAGTACTCGGGGGATAGAACTTTTGACTAAGGTGCTTCCCACTTCTACATCACCGTAGACAACTGAGAGAGCATCCGGGATCGCATACTGTGAACTGTTGAACATTTTTGCCAATTTATAGGCGGTCAAAGGAGCCTCCGGTGTCGGTTTCAATACAACAGCATTCCCCGCACCCAATGCCGGAGCGATTTTATGAGCCACCAGATTCAACGGAAAGTTAAATGGCGTAATACACGCAACTACCCCAACTGGCACACGGGTAAAGTAAGCTAAAGTACGTTTTCCGCTCGGAGCGATATCAGTAGGGATGGTTTCCCCATGCAGAGCGATCAACTCTTTGGCGGTAATCTCGATGGTTTCAATACATCGATCTACCTCCACCCGAGCAAAAGCTAACGGTTTGGCAACTTCATCTACCAGTGTCAACGCCATATCTTCACGATAATGTCGTAACATATCGGCAACATCTTCCAGCCAAGCAACCCTCTGATGAAGCGGTGATTTGGCGGCTATTTTAGCTGCTTTTTGTGCAATCTCCAACGCTTTTTTCGTATCTTCTGCGGTACAGATCGGAGCACGGCTGATCACCTCACCGCTATAAGGGCTGCGGCGGTCACGCATCAACTCTCGTGTCTCTTCTTGACTGCCCATAAAAATTTTTGCATCGTTAATGGTTTCACTATCTTCAAAGATTCCAAACATTATGATATCCTTGCTCATTTGATTAAACTTTTTAGAAAACTATAAAATGCTCAGACCAAAGGGAGGATTTGCCGTTGAGTCTATAGTTATGTAAAACGTCTATTGATTATAACGTAATCGCTATTAAAAACGGTCAATTAAAAAAATAAAAGAAAAATTAGGAAAAGTGTAGTAAACGACAATCGATTCGCCCCGATTGCCGTTTGTAGAGAGAGGTATGTCGTAGGTTAACTTATTTTTTAATCTCTGCCGCAACTTCTTCGATCGCTTTGTCATCTAACGGATCAGCTTGACCTTTCATGATGGTCTTCATATTGCCACCGTATGTACCAGCTTTATATCCTTTAAGTGCTGTAATGATTTGCTCTTTGCTCATATCTTTGACGACTTTAGATACACCCATTGCGGATTTTTCAAAGTTTGCTCCGTGACACCCTTTACATCCTTCGATATTTGCTGCAAATAGTGTTGGGGTAATCAATGCGGTTACAACGGCTACTTTAACAAAAGTTTTCATTATTCCTGTCCTTTTTTGTGTGTTTTTATATGTGGAATTGAAGTATATGCCTTTTTTGTGTAAAAATCGTGTTATTTAGCACAAGATTCTGGGAATAATAATAATTTATGTGAGTTAATGAGAAAAAAGAGGTTTATTGTTTCGGTCTTCAACAGACCGAAACTATACACGGTATCGTGTGTTATTGTTTGATTTGTGCCGCAGCCGCTTCAATCATCGCATCATCAAATGCTGCTACTTGACCTTGCATAACTCCTTTCATCGCACCGCCATACGTACCGGCTTTGTATCCTTTAAGAGCAGCAACGATCTCTTCTTGACTCATATCTTTAACGATTTTAGAGACACCCATTGCTGCATTTTCAAAGTTCGCACCGTGACATGCTCCACATGCTGATAGATTTACTGCCGCTGCTGGAGCTGCTTCCTTAGCTACCGGAGCTGTTTCTTCTGCCGGAGCTGCTGCTTCTACTGCCGCCGGTGTCTCTGCCGGTGTGGCTTTTTCAGCTGCTGCAGGGGCTGCCTCTTCTACTGGAGCTGCTGCTTCAACTGCCGGAGCTACTTCCGCTTTGGCTTCAACTTTGGTTGTTTCACCTTCCATATCTGCACGTGCTGCTGCACCGGTTGAAGAATCAACGCATCCTACCAATAGCGCTGAAACGGATAAAGCCATTACAATCTCTTTTGTACTCATCATACCTGATTCCTTTGTATTAAATTTTCAAGTAATCATAATAGCTTTTAGCTTTTAAATTTAAATGTTTGAGTAAACTTTTTAACATTTATCCTCCAACTGGTCAGGGTCGTAATAGGTAAACACGCTTTAACCCAACTTGCGTTAAAATCGCCCATTAATTTTTGCATGGAGCAATAACAATATGGATAAAGCAAAATATATCTGGATGAACGGTGAGTTTAAACCTTGGGATGAGGCACAAACACACGTTCTTTCTCACACTTTACATTATGGAAACGGTGTTATCGAAGGAACCAAAGCCTATAAAACAGAAGATGGGTATGCCATTTTCCGACTCAATGATCATACGAAGCGACTTTTGGAGTCGGCAAAAATGACATTGATTACTATTCCTTACAGTGTCGAAGAGTTGAATGAAGCACAGCTTGAACTCTTACGAAAAAATGAGTTTACGGGGGACAATGTCTACCTCAGACCGTTTGCCTTTTTAGGATACGGGGTTATGGGTGTATACCACAAAAATGCCCCGGTTCAAACCGTATTGGCTGCATGGGAGTGGGGAGCGTACCTCGGTGAAGAGGGACTCCAAAAGGGAATCAAGCTTAAAATTGCTTCGATGACCCGACCGGCAAATACCTCCAATATGGGGAAAGCTAAAGCCACTGCCAACTACCTCAACTCCCAGATGGCAAAATATGAAGCGATTGATTGCGGATATGATGAGGCACTCTTATTGGATGATCAAGGATATGTAGCGGAAGCAAGCGGTGCTTGTTTTTTTATGGTCAAAGATGGGAAGTTGATCTCTCCGCCAAATGACAACTCTTTGGAATCGATTACCCAAAAAACCGTTATCGAAGTCGCTCAGGATATGGGATATGAAGTGATTCGACGACGTATCAGCCGAGAAGAGATTTATGTAGCGGATGAGGCGTTCTTGACTGGAACGGCAGCGGAGATCACTCCGGTACGAAATGTAGATGCCCGTATTATCGGAGCTGGATGCCGCGGACCGATTACCGAGAAGATTCAATCGACCTATTTTGATATCGTATTTGGTCGAAATGAGAAATATAAACACTATTTAACCTATATCTAAAACTAACCCAAAAGGAAAATTATGCCAGCTGATATAAACGATTATTTTAAAAAGAGGCAACCCAATAAGCCGACCGGCGGAGGCGGTGATAACAATCAACCCCCTAAAACGCAGAAGCCGCAAAGTGGCGGCGGAGCCGGAGGCAAATCGACACCTTCGTGGATTTTTATTGTGATTGCGTTAGTTGGAGCCTTTATTTTCCTCAAACCTTTTGCGATTATCAACTCTGGTGAGGCGGGAATCAAGGTTCGTACCGGTAAATTTGATGATACGCCGCTTCAGCCGGGACTGCACTTCTATGTACCGATCTTTGAAAAGATTATAGCGGTCAATACCCGTATCCGTCTCATCACCTACTCCAATACGGAGACTACGACCGTCGGAGACAATTATGCCAAGAGCTTCTCTTCTGAAAACTTTGAGGGGGGATTAAAACGAAATCCGGCGATTCAAGTACTAGATAAGCGGGGATTAACCGTACATATCGATCTTGCGGTTCAGTACAGCCTCAAAGCGTCTACCGCACCGAAAACCATAGAAACATGGGGTTCAAGCTGGGAAGAAAAGATTATCAACTCCAAAGTTCGAGAGGTGGTACGAGATGTTATTGGACAATATACGGCAGAAAATCTTCCCGAAATGCGTAATGAGATCGCTTCAGCTATCGAAACGAAAGTAACAGATAAGGTGATGTCGCTGGAAGGACAGCCGGTTATACTCTCCTCGGTAGAACTCAGAAATATCGATCTCCCGCAAAAAATCAAAGCACAAATTGAGCAGGTACAGATCGCTAAGCAAGAGGTAACCATTGCGGAACAGCAAAAAGAGAGAGCCAAACAAGAGGCTCAGCGAAAAGCTGAGATCGCCCGTGGTGAAGCAGAGCGAAATCGAATCGAAGCCCAAGGACAAGCGGACAAAATTCGAATCGAAGCTGAAGAGCAAGCCAAAGCCAATAAGCTGATCTCCGACTCATTGACCGGTGAACTTCTCCAGTTGGAGCAGATCAAAGCACAGATGCAATTCAATGAAGCATTAAAAGTCAATAATGATGCACAGATATTCCTAACACCGGGTGGTTCGGTACCAAATATCTGGGTCGATGCGAAGAGCAAACAGCAAAAAGTTAGCACTCAACAATAATGTAGGGTGCGTTAGGAAACGCACCCTACGAAAAAGGAAAATCTCCCATGCAAATCAACTGGCAAAAAACTCCTTTGCTTCCCGCAATTGCCCAAGATCATGAAACCAATGAAGTATTGATGCTTGCTTATATGAACGAAGAAGCATTCAACCTTACACTCTCTAGCGGGTATGCTCACTACTTTAGCCGTAGCAAGCAGCGTATCTGGAAAAAGGGTGAAAGCTCTAATCACACCCAAGAGGTCAAAGATGTTCTGCTTGATTGCGATGCCGATACTTTGGTACTTAAAATTAAACAAAACGGCGTAGCCTGTCACACCGGAACCAAAAGCTGTTTCTTTACTTCCGTGATGCAAAATAAAAGAGTATTGGAACAAGAGATTAATACCGATGCCGTTTATGGAGTCGTTGATACTCTCTATCACACGATTTTGGAGCGTAAAAATAGTAACGACACACAGAAGTCATGGACTAAAAAACTCCTCAATGATAAAGAGCTGATGCTTTCCAAGATTCGTGAAGAGGCAGATGAAGTATGTGTTGCAATCAATGAAGAGAGTGATGAACAGGTGATCTATGAATCGGCTGATCTACTTTATCATACCTTGGTGGGGCTAGGTTATCGTGATATTTCACCAGATCGGGTCAAACAGGAACTAGCTCGCCGTTTTGGTATGAGTGGGATTGTAGAGAAAGAGAGTCGTTTGTAGGGTTAGGCGTAGGTGGGCTTCAGCCCACATTTGGTGTTTAATGTTATGCGTTATTTTTTCGTATTATCGAGCCATTGTCGCCGGTTCGATTGGGTCACCCCATACTGCTGCATCAATAACATACTCATCGACTACTTTACCGCCGATTAGATGCTCATCGATAATACGATCGATCTTCTCTTTGGTGAGTCCTACATACATGGTATGACCCGGCTCAACCAACATAACCGGTCCCTGCTGACATCGGTTTAGACAAGAGGTTTGAATCGGCTGAACGGTAGCAATAATCCCTTTTTGCATCAAAGTTTGAGCAAGATGCTGCATTAACTGCTGGGACTCCGGATTGTTTTGGCTTACACAGCTTGGCTTTGGCATACCCGGAGGGGCAGACTGTTGACATTTAAATATATAGAATGCGGGTTGCGGTATTCCCATCATGGTTGAATCCTTTGTAACATTTTAATTAGGAGTATTTTACTCTCATTTACAAAAGAGTTAACTTAATTCGGAGGGTTTCACTCTCAATAAATGAAAACGCCTCTAAATCCGATACCGTTTGCGGTATCTGGTGTATCGGAATCGATTCCGGCGGTTCCTTGGAAAAGATCAAGATTGGTACCGGCTCGGCTCATGATACCGTAGTGATCTTTGTTCTGTCCGGCTCCCATACCGACATCGATCGTACTGTTAACCTGAGTTCGACGGGATATCAATAGAGATATGGTGTTGCCGCTCTAAAACTGATTCCATTGGTTTGTCCTGCTCCATCCGTTAATGCTCCGGATACCCCTTCAGTGATATCCATAATCTCTCCTCCACGTACAATAACGCCATACGGATCTTTGTTCGGTCCGATCCGTATTTGAATCAGATTTCTGACATACTCTTTATGACCCGAACCAAACTCATCGATAATAAAGTTATATTCAAACAGCGGGACATTGGTATCGGTAGCCAACAGTCCGTTGCGGATATGTCTTCCATCTCCATTATTGGCCAAATCAGCATCCAACAGCATTTTGATCTGCATATATTGCTTCAATGTCGGCATAGTAATAGTGACGTTTAAATCTTCACCCGTTGTTTTACTTTTTAAACGATATTCATTGAGACAAACTATTGCTAAATACGGGGTAAAATGACTGATTCTTGGCTTATTGGCAATCTCCTCTTCTTTAAATATCAATTGGGTTCCGGCTAATGTTTTGGTCTCATCAAGAGCACTTTCCGTATAACTGGTCACCTGTACGTTTCGATTGAGAATCTCAAAGTTCGTAGAGATAAATTGATTGATATTGCCCACTTTTTCACTTACCGTTTCACTTGGAATGACAATACCGGAGCTACGAGCCTGATATCGAGACATCCAGAATCCACCCTCTTTGATCCCGTCTCCATCCACATCAAATCCACCCGGGACATAAGAGTATCCATGCTCTTCTAGCGCTTGTCCCTCTTCTGACTCAAAGATATACGGACACATTTTGGTCGCATCTTTCGGATCACCTTCGGTGCAGTTGAGTTCTTTGATATTGGCTTGTGAGTCACCGTCACTGTCATTGGTCGGATCAAGGGCATCAATCACATCGGTTGCAAGATCAGGGATACCGTCTTTGGCCGGTGTTTTATTGGCACCGCCTGTTTCGGTCTCCGGATTGATTAAACAAGGGGTTTGCAGGTCACCGTACACTTCGATACCATCCTCTACCCCATCGGCATCGGTATCAGTATCTTTGGGATCGGTCTCATAATTTTTGATCTCAAACCCATCCAAAAGACAATCTCCATCCGTATCACTGTCATCTGGCTTGGTACCATACGTCATCACCTCTTCGTAGTCAGTTAGATTATCATCGTCACTGTCTGGATTTAAAGGATCAACATTATCATGATGTACCTCATAATAATCATCTAATCCATCCCCATCTGCATCGGGATTGGTGGCATTGAGATCGTGTGCCAGCTCATACTTATCACTGAGACCATCTCCATCAGTGTCTGTCGTGTCGTCATCCTCAATCAGAGAAACTCCTCCGACCTCTTTTTTGTTTGCCGGTGCATCGGCTGCCCGGTTTTCTCCACATCCGCTAATCATTAATGTAATTATCGATGCCAACACTATAATTCTGATTTTCATATTACTACTTCTCCTATCTATTATTTACTCGGATAACTTAATACCGCCTCAATTCGTCTATTTTGTCCTCGCCCCGTTGCGGTACTGTTTGAGGCTATCGGTGCAGATTCTCCCATTCCAATCGCTGTGATTCTAGCCGGACTTACTCCATAGGATACCAGTTGATTCATTACTGATTGAGCACGTCTTTGTGACAAGCCCACATTGTAAGTATTGCTTCCTACACTGTCGGTATGTCCGACGATCTGTACATGACTCCCTTTATTTGCCAATAAGAAGTTGGCAAAGTTAAGCACACGACTCATAGAAGCGGATTCAATCTCTGCCGAAGCGGTTCTAAAATTGATCTGAAGCGTCGTTTTAACCGGACACCCATAAGAATCCACCGTAAAGTCACACGGCGTATCCGGGCATTGATCTTTGACATCGGGGATACCGTCTCTGTCTCGATCCGGTTCGTTGATCTTCTTTGGACAGGTATGGGAGTCGATGTAGACCGGTACGGTCTCTTTGATCACAACCGGCTTCGGCTGAACTACCGCTCTGGCATAGTTGGAAACGGTACGTTCTTTGGACTCTCCGCCGATTGGCATCATCATACCCGCATTGAGCAGAAGTTCATGCTCTTGATCTTTGGCACCCAGAACTTTCAGCACCTTTCCTTCAAACCGCATACGGCTACTGGTGTTAGGCAGATTATACGCCAAACCGCCTCCCCCTTGTACAAACGGAAGACTTTCAAACTCATCTTCTACATCTTTGGAAAGCTTTTCATAACCGACACCCATTAAGATATAAGGATTGATCTCTTCGATCGCAGTATTGATCTCATATACACCGTTGACAGAAGCTCTAAACAGAGCGTCAACCCCTTCAAAATCATTGATATTGACATAATCAAAATCAAATCGCGGACTCACCACATAACGGTTCATCTGATAGGTAGCGGAAACACCCATATTGTTAAACTTATTGGTTCCTTCATTTTTGATAGAGGTTACGCCAACATTGATGCCTAACTCATTTTCAATTGTTCCTGCGTGTAACACCATCATGGTTGCCGATAGAGACAACGCCATTTTTTTAATGTCCATAGGATTCCCCTTCTTTATAGAAATCTTAAAAATAAATTTAATTCTATCACAGCTTTTTTGAATAGTTATATCTTTTTATCTATTTTTCAAAAAAAGAGAAAGCTTTTAAAACGGTATCCATTAAACTTTATTTAAACTTACTCTTAACACTCTGATTTGGATGAAATTCTGTGAAATGAATTGTCACATATGACAATTTGACAGGTTATTTCCTTTTAGAAGTAAGCTTCTGCTACCATATCGCTATGAACAAAGAGCAAACCCTTCAACACTATTTCGGACATCAGCACTTTCGAGCCTTTCAAGAAGAAGTGATCGATGCGATCCTCTCTCATCATGATATCTTAATGATACTGCCAACTGGTGGCGGGAAGTCACTCTGCTACCAGCTTCCTTCTCTTATGATGCCTGGCATAACGGTAGTCGTCTCTCCCCTTTTAGCCCTGATGCATGATCAGGTAGTGGCTTTACGCGGTAACGGCATTGCTGCAGCAATGCTTAGCTCTATGCAGAGTCTCGAAGAAACCAAGGAGATCGAAGCCGCTCTATATCATGAAAAGATCAAACTGCTCTATGTTGCCCCCGAACGGTTGATGAATGAGTACTTTTTAAGCTTTTTGATGGATTTGAATATCAACTTTTTTGTCATCGATGAGGCTCACTGCGTGAGTGAATGGGGGCATGAGTTTCGTGAACACTATCGGATGCTTTCCCAGCTCAAAGCCTCCTTTCCGACCACGGCAATCGCTGCCTTTACCGCTACGGCAACTGAAATGGTACGGCAGGATATCTGTACCAATCTCCAGCTCCAAAGCCCTAAGATCATTACCGGTTCGCTCTTCCGTCCCAACCTCACCATCACCGCCCAGCACCGCCAGAGCGACGGACGTACCCAACTGACTAACTTTATTAAAGAGCAAGGGGATACTGCCGGTATCGTCTACACCTTTTCACGGAAGCAGACCGAAAAAGTCGCTAACTATCTCAAAAAATCTGGCTATAAAGCCGAAGCGTTTCATGCCGGACTGCCCAATGAGGTGAAAAAAAAGGTCTATCACGACTTTGTCAATGACGAGATCAACATTGTGGTCGCTACGATTGCCTTTGGTATGGGTATCGACAAAAGCAATATCCGCTACGTCGTTCATATGAATCTACCCAAAACGTTAGAAAACTACTATCAAGAGATCGGACGAGCCGGACGAGACGGACTCGAATCGACTACACTGTTGCTCTTTTCTGCAGCCGATATCGTTCAACAAAAAGCCTTTATCGATGATCTCCCCGATACGCCGTATAAACAGCACGCCTATGAGAAACTCAATACCATTGCCCGTTTCGCCGACTCGGAAAACTGCCGTCATCAACAGATCGCGACCTATTTCAACGACTACATCGAACCGTGCCACGATAAGTGCGACAACTGCCTCAACCCCGATCAAAAGAGCCTCGATATCACCCAAGTCGCACAGAAGCTCCTCTCAGCCATCTACCGTACCGGACAAGCGTTTGGAATACACTATGTGATTGATGTCTTACGGGGTAGCAAGGAACAGCGAATCTTAGCCAACCAACATGATCAGCTCTCGGTTTACGGTATCGGAGAGGAGTTTGCCAAAACACAGTGGCTGACCATCGCCGATCGCTTGCTGGAACTGGGAGTGGTGACCGTCGGCGAATTCAAAGTCTATCGCCTAACGCAAAAAGGGATCAATATCCTAAAAGGCAATGAACCCGTCATGATCCGAGAAGAGCGGCTTGCCGTCAAAAAAACCAAACCCAAAAAAGAGCCGCTGGTTTTTGAGAGCTACGAGGTGGGTATATTCAATAAACTACGGGCGTTGCGTAAAAGCATTGCCGATGCGAACAAAGTCCCTCCGTATGTGGTCTTCTCCGATAAAACCCTCAAAGAGCTTTCCAA
>JACXUN010000158.1 GCA_014763905.1 Campylobacterales bacterium | reverse complement strand
GTTGGGACGGTCTATATCGATTTTGTCAACCGCTGTTTTGATAAGAGTTGTCAAAAGAAACGGTCGAGTCGAAACACTTGACATTACAAAAATTCAAAAGTACACCTCGGCTGCTGTTGAAGGTTTGGAAGGGGTAAGTCAGAGTGAATTGGAGGTGGATGCCAATCTACAGTTTCGTGACATGATCAGTTCTGAAGATATCCAGCATACTCTTATTAAAACAGCGGTTGACAAAATCGATATAGACCGTCCCAACTGGACCTATGTCGCGGCACGGCTTTTCCTCTATGATCTCTACCATAAAGTCAACGGTTTTACCGGATATCATCATCTCAGAGAGTATTTTGAAAAGGGTGAATCAGAAGGGCGAATCGTCCTCGGACTCAAAGAGAAATACGATCTGGATGATCTCAACGCCTACATCAAGCCGGAGCGTGACCTTCAGTTTACCTATCTGGGTATCCGTACACTCTACGATCGATATTTGATCAAAAACAGCCAAGGCAAACCGATTGAGTTGCCGCAGCAGCTTTTTATGGCGGTAGCCATGTTCTTAGCTCAAAATGAATTTGACTGCCAAAGCTGGGCGAAAAAATTCTATGATATTTTGAGTAAGTTTGAAGTAATGGCAGCGACCCCAACCCTCTCCAATGCCCGAACCCCGCGTCACCAGTTGAGCTCCTGCTATATCGGATCGACACCGGACAATATAGAAGGGATATTTGACGGATACAAAGAGATGGCACTGCTCTCCAAATTCGGCGGCGGAATCGGCTGGGACTGGTCTCAGGTACGGGGAATGGGATCGTATATAGACGGACACAAACATGCTGCTGGCGGGATTGTACCGTTTCTAAAGATTGCCAATGACGTGGCAATCGCCGTCGATCAACTCGGTACACGAAAAGGAGCCATTGCCGTCTATATCGAACCGTGGCATATCGATGTGCGGGATTTCCTCGATCTGAAGAAAAACTCAGGCGAAGAGCGGCGAAGAGCTCATGACCTCTTCCCGGCACTCTGGATCAACGATCTCTTTATGGAGCGAGTACAAGAGGATGGCAAGTGGACGTTGTTTGATCCGTTTGAGGTGAGTGAGTTGACCGATCTATACGGGGATGCCTTCCGAAAGCGATATCTCGAACTCGAAAAGAGCGAAGGGATTACCAAAGAGGTGATTGCCGCCAAAGCTCTATGGAAAGAGGTGTTGCGAAGTTATTTTGAGACCGGAAGCCCGTTCCTCACCTTCAAAGATACTGCCAATAAATCCAACCCAAATAAACACACCGGTGTGATCCGAAGCTCCAATCTCTGTACGGAGATTTTCCAAAACACCGCACCGAATCATTACAAAATCCGCCTAACATATGAAGACGGAACGGTTGATGTGTTTGATGAAGATTACCGTATCACGGTAGATAACGGAATGAACAAACCGGCTAAAAAAATCACGGCTCTTGATTCTCTAAACGGCAAACAGGTCTGGATGGTTGACAAAGAGGAGTTCGATGGGGATACCGCGGTCTGCAACTTGGCTTCGGTCAACCTCTCCAAAATCAATACGGTTGAGGATATCAAACGAGTCGTTCCAACTGCTATCCGTATGCTGGATAATGTCATCGACCTCAACTTCTATCCGCTTGCCAAAGTCAAAAAGACCAATGCCAAAACCCGAGCCATCGGTCTAGGAGTAATGGGAGAGGCACAAATGCTAGCCGAATCCAAAATCGCATGGGGATCCAATGAGCACTTCCACCGTATCGACGAGGTGATGGAGTCGATCTCTTACTATGCGATCAAAGCCTCCAGCGATCTGGCACTAGAAAAAGGCAAATACCCGACATTCGAAGGATCAGACTGGAGTAAAGGAATCTTCCCGATTGACAAAGCCAATGAAGAGGCGTGCAAACTGGTTGACCGGGGTGGAATCTTTGGATACACCCACGATTGGCGAGCACTCAAAGAGAAGGTCAAACACGACGGAATGCGTAATGGATATCTGATGGCGGTCGCACCGACCTCATCGATTTCGATTCTGATCGGAACGACCCAAGCGATCGAGCCGGTCTATAAACGTAAATGGTTTGAAGAGAACCTATCGGGACTCATTCCGGTCGTCGTACCGAATCTCTCACCGGAGACATGGGAGTACTACACCCCAAGCTACGATCTGGATCAAAATGTCTTGATCAAAGCCGGAGCGATCCGACAAAAATGGATCGACCAAGGACAGTCACTCAATATCTTTATCCGACTCGACCGAGCGAGCGGAAAATATCTCAATGATGTCTATATGAATGCGTGGAAGTTTGGATTGAAGTCCACCTACTACCTCCGAAGCCAATCCCCAGAGACCACCAACAATATCGAAGACCGTTCGATGGAGTGTGTCGGGTGTCAATAGGCACTTGATATTTTGGCGACATTAGGAACCGAAAGCTTCAGCTTCGCTCTGTTCGGGGCTGAAGCTTCAAAAATGCACCCAGCTTTAGAGCAGGGGTGCTCCGTTGATTTTGAGTGACCCTTGGGTATACTCGATATCGTAAATCTTATTGCCGTTATGCTCTTTGGGTTGAGTGAACATCATAAACATGAGTGCTTTTGGATTTTGAGCCAGCATTTCAGCGATCTTATCAGAGAGAATGAGATTGGCTTTGAGATCAAAGAGGGTACTAATCAGTATTGGATTCTCATCCACTTGATCCCAGTTGAAATCTTTATCGACCTCGGCATGGAGGCTCATATCAAATCCATTATAAGTGACATTGTTTTCAGTGATCGAGGTAATGGCGATACGGTTGATATCGATAGCAGTATCAGCACCGGTTAGCGCTTTGAGCAGCGGTAGCATCTGTTCGAAGCTTCGATTCTCATCCTGCGGGGTATCGGCGAAGTTTTGGAATTGCGTGAGGGCTTTCATATTGAGATTGCGGACGGCAGTGTCAACCGTGACGTGATCAAATTTTTGATAACCCTCTTTATTTTGGAACTCAACGAAATTGACATCAAATTTACTCTGATTGCTCAGTAGGTCGCCATTGATTTTGTCTTCGGATACCCCTTGAATGCCATTGATAGTCACCTCAAAGGTCTCATTGAGATCCGATTGGAGGGAGAGGCTCTCTAAAGTGTATTGGACGGTTTGATTATCCTCGTTAGCGGTGTCGATGGTGGCTTGCATATTGTTGAGCTGGAGTGTCACCGTATCGTTGAGTCCATAGTGGAACTGTTGCAAATTTTGTGAGACACGGGTCACGGTTTGATTATCTAAATCTCCTTTAAAAGTCCAGTCCTTCATGATGATATGACTTCGGTTGCCATCTAGTTCAAACGCATGATCGATATCTTGAATATAGCCGTCGAAACCGGTTCCCAATTTATTGACATTGATATGTGCGACGAAGAGCTTCTCATTGACCATCTTTTCCAGAACCTCTATTGCCTTTTGGTCATCGGGTTTACTATGTTCATAGATGGTACGCGGGAGATTGACCGGATAGAGTTCAAGGGCTATGGCATCCGATGAGCTTGGCAGATATTCGATATCGACACCGATTTTTTGATCTTGGAGCAGCTGGACATCTTCCAGATTGATTTGAGCGTTTTGTGTCAATAGGTATTGGTGGATCTTTTCCGGCTCTTGAACGGTCAAGACGCAATGTTCTGTTTGAGAATCTATCGAACGATCTTCAACGGTGAAACCGTGATCGGTTAGGGTGGTCAGTTGATGATTGACCTCTTGTTTCAACGCTTCGGTGAGCTGAGAAGAGCCGACGGTAAAGTAATAGATCAGTGCCGAAAGGGCAAGAGCTATTAAGAGTGTGGCTATTTTTTTCATATTTCTATTCCTAAATATTTAAACTATCCATATCTTACCAAAAAATCGGAAAATGTGACAAAAATTATAACTCTTTTTGGCTATAATCAATAAATTCTAATAACCTGAGTTCGACGGGATATCATAGTCACAGAAGCCTAAAAATAGGCAATCTTCAAAAAATAAAATTCTTGAATTAGCTACGGC
>JACXUN010000157.1 GCA_014763905.1 Campylobacterales bacterium | reverse complement strand
GACATTGGTTCCTCCTATACTTCGCAAAAAGAACTTATTTTGACGAGAGATACGCTCTTTGGAACTGATATTGGCTCCCACCTCGATTTTGTCTTCATCACTCAGCATCGGTACCTCTACCTCACTCTTGATATAGGCAGCGTAGAGGGTATCATCCGACTTCAAACGCTTGGCAAGGTGGTTGGAGAGGGTATTGTCGGTAAAGGTTTTCCCTCCCTCCTCGATATAGGCGTAGTGGAAGTTATTCGGTTGGTAGAGATGAGCCTGGGCATACTCCAAACCGAAGTTGGCTTTGGCACGCTGATTGAAAAGCTCATAATCAAACTCTCCATTGAACTGGTTGACATCCAGTACCCGCTCTTCCCAATCGAGATAGTATTTGATTAGGTGATCATAGTTTGATCCCATAATCCCGTCCACGACACGGGTTGCTTTTTGAGCATTTCGGGTATAGAGTTTGGTATATTTGAGTTTTAACAGATCGAGATAGTTATACCCGACATTCAAGCTCCCCCCTTGGTAGTAAGAGGAGTAGACTTTGTTATTGGTTCCTGATTGGCTCGGTGTCGTATAGAGTGTCCCGTTGCTGCTCATATCATAACCGTAAAACTGTTCTTCTACCATTTGATGATCTTGGGAGTACCCATAGTTTCCTGATAACGAAACTTTATGATCCTCTTTGATATCGAAGCTTTTGGCTGCTTCGATCGATCCGCTCAAACCGACTGGAAGTTCACGGGTATGGATATTGTAGTTCCGATCCACATAATCCTTGGTCATCGAGATCAATTCCTCTTCGGTGAAGTAATCGGTAGTAAATCCTTTGACCCGCTCACCGACGGTTACGGCACCGGCATCGAGAATACCATTGAGAATTGCACGATACCCGTTATCATACCCCATCCAGTCGGTTTCACTGCCGACATAGTTGTTGCTCTGTTCACCGGTATTGGTATTGCCGCTGGCACCCATAGAGATTTTGATGAAATCCTCATCCGATTTATCTTTGGTTCGGATATCAACATATCCTCCCCCGAAGCTGCTTGGAATATCAGCGGAGCCACTCTTTTGAACCTTAAGTGATCCGATAACGCTAGATGGAAAGATATCCAGCGGTACGGTTCGCCGCGTCGGATCCGGTGACGGTAACGGCATAGAGTTCATCTCAATATTGGAGTATCGTTCTCCTAGACCCCGAACATAGATGTTTTTCCCGCCTACCAGTGTAACCCCGGTAACCCTCTTTAGAGCCGCTGCGGCATCACCGTCACCCTTTTTACTAAACTCTTCGGAGCCTAGGATATTGGCGATAGCACTGATCTCTTTCTCTTCTGTCATGATATCGGCGATACTTCCTTCGATCTTCGGAGCCAATACCACAAACTCCTCCAGCTCTAAACTGGCAGGGGTGAGTTTGATGATCTTGGTAATCGAACCGTCTTTCTCTACTTTTATATCACTCAGTGTCTGTGCCGAATAGGCAGAGTGAACCACCGAAACACTCACATCACTGTCGGCAGGGATTTGAACACTGAAGTTTCCGTTATCATCGGTTCGGGCATCAATCGATGTCCCTTTGACAAAAACTCTCGCTCCCACAATCGGTTGAGCCTTATCGGAGGTAACAACACGACCGTTGAGGGTTCCGGTTCCTTTGGCTTTGAGTTTTTTCTCTTTTTGGGCATCGGACTCCATATTCCCTAATGGGGTATCGATATCAATCTCCGGTTCATCCATCGTAAAGGAGGCGACCACTTGGGTATCTTTTCCCGCTTTGATCGTAACTGGCTTTTTGAAGTATCCAAGATTGCTACCGTTGGTACCTTTTGCGTAGATTTCAACTTGGTGTTCACCGATGGTGAGGGTCACTTTTGCCGAACCATCGCTATCGGTATAGATCGTTTTTTGAGCATCGATAACGATTTCGTTTTTGGCTAGCGGTTTTCCCTCTTTGAGCATAAAGACCGAAAGTGTCCCGACCTCTTGAGCATGGGCGAAAGGCGGAATCACCGCCATAATGGAGAGTGTTAAGATACGTAGATGAAATTTCATTATTGACACTCCAGACTATTTTTTTTGCATTTTTCGATATTTTTACGAATCATGGTTGCTTTGGAGAAGAGATCGTTATCGTTGATCTTTTTGAACTGCTCTTCGGCTTTATCGTAATCTTTGACCATATAATAGGCGTAACCTAACGCATAGCGTAAATTGTCGTCGCTCAGCATGGCATAACGTTTGAGACCCTCTTCCAATCCGATCACCTTCTCAAACTCTTCCCGCTCAATAAGTATCGCTACTTTCTGTTTGAGCTTCTCTTTTTTGTCGGTTACTTTGGCATTGAGATAGAGAGCGTGCGGCAGATCATTCGCCCGTCGATACATCTCGGCAGCCTCTTTGGTGTAGTTACTGTCATAATATGACCCTCGTTCAAAGAGTTGTGCCGTCGTATGTACCATATCGCGTTTGAGATAAGCATGCCCCAGTACCACATTAAGCTTGGCATCATCCGGGAAGATCAGCTTTGCCTCTTCCAATGTTTGGATGGCTAAATCCAGCTGCTCTCCGCTCATCAACATCTGAGCCAATGCCAGATACTCTTTAGGGGTCGCTTTTCCTTTAGCTATATACTCCTTAGAGGCTTCAATAGCCGCCTGATAGAGCTGCAACTCGGCAAAATAGTAAAACTTCTGCTTCAACAGTTCCGCGGCTTCCGGGAAGCGTTCACTCCCTCTCGAAAGGGCATGAATGGCATTGCTATGATCTTTGAGTTTCCAGTAGCAATCCGCTCTCAGGGTAAAGAGTTCCGGTCGGTTACTTCCCAACTCTCCGGCACTGTCCAATGCTTCAATCGTATGGGTATAATCTTTGAGCTTATAGTACGATTTGGAGAGCTGAATATAGAGTTTACTCAACTCCTCTTGACGTATCTTTTCCGCATCAAACGGCGGTTCTATCGCTTTAGGTTTCTCTTTTTTATCACTAAAGAGAGAAAAGAGATACGCTTGATCCGCTTTTGCTTTTGGCGGGGCTTGATAGAGTTTGGTTTTCGTCGCTTCGATGGCTTGATTAAACGCCTCAATCGACTCTTTATACGCCTCTTTTTTGACCGCCAGAACCCCTCTCATGGTGTGGTATTTTGCGGCATCAAATTCAGGAGCCGTTTGATCAACCGCATCCAGTTCGGTCTGAGCTTTTTCAAACTTACCGTCAAAAATCATCATGGTTGCATTTGCCATATGATCGATTGCTGGAGTCGTATCTTGTTTAGCATGAAGCGTTCCCATCGACAATGCCAAAACAAGCGGCAAATATTTTACTTTTAACATACCCACTCCTCTCTAGTTAAAGTCAAATCTGACTTTTTGTTTAGCCCAAACTCTAACCGTTTGACCTTTATACTGTGCCGGTGAAAATCTCCAGTTTCGTACCCCGTTCAGTGCCACCGAATCAAAGATACCCGGAGGAAACGCTTCCAACACTTGTGCGGTTTCTACATTCCCTTGTTTATCGATGAGCAGGTTGACAATCACATACCCTTTGACCCGATCTTTCATCGCCGAGGAGGGATACTCCATCTTGGATCGAGAAAGGACACGCGGTTTGACATCGACCGTATTGCCGGTCATAATCGTATCTTCTGATATCTTATCCAGCAACTCGGTTGCATCGCCGATCATATCGCCGGTATTCAACTCAGGGATATCCATCTTGATACCGCTCAAACTCGAATCCAAGTTCGGCATCGGAGCCGGCGGCGGAGCTTTTTGCGGCTGCGGCTTTGGCTTAGGTTTTGGTTTGGGTGCTTTTTGCGTGACCTTTTTTTCCATCTTGACGTAGCGTGTCTCTTTTTTGACCTTTGCCTCTTTCTCTTTGACCGGTTTGTTAAATGCCAATACCAAGACCATCATTAACAACCCTCCAAAAAGCATAGAGAACAAAGCAAAAAGAGCTTTACGCTTTGTCTCATACTTTCCTCTAGCCATGATTTATCCCATCTCTTTGGTAGTAGAAACGGCTACATCTTTCGCTCCACTCATACGACACTCATC
>JACXUN010000156.1 GCA_014763905.1 Campylobacterales bacterium | reverse complement strand
AACTTATAGACTTTGGGCAACTCCCGGGGCATCATACGCACATAATCGGTGCGAATTTTAGTAGAGAAAACACAAAGGACAAACAGTACATGGCACACCATAAGTCAACGATCAAAAGAATCCGACAAACGGCTAAAAGAACAGAAAGAAACCGATACTACAGAACCAGAATCAAAAACATTACCAAAGCGGTAATCGAAGCAGCAGCAGCAAACGATAAAGAAGCAGCGGCAGCGGCATTCAAAGTAGCAAACAAGCAAATTCACAGCATGGTTAGTAAAGGTTTCATCAAGAAGAAAACTGCTTCAAGAAAAGTAAGCCGACTCAGTGCACTTGTTAAAAAAATCGACGCTGCTTAATTCTAAGTAGTCTCTTTCCTTATCCACCCGTTGTGGGTGGATAGACTCTTTTTCAACTCAAACCATTTCAAAATTTCAAAACACAGGTTTTCATCATGTTCCAAGACAAACTTCAACCTTTTATCGATCGATATAATGAGATTAATAATCTATTAAGCTCTCCGGATATTGCCAGCAATATCAAAAGAATGACGGAACTGGGAAAAGAACAATCCTCCCTCTCGAAACTGGTAGAGAAAGCCAAAGAGTATATCGATACGGCTGAAGCCATTGTCGAGAACAAAGAGCTGCTAGGGGATAGCGAACTGGGAGATTTGGCAAAAGAGGAGCTGGGTGAATTAGAACCTAAACTGGAGGAGCTGGAAGAGGAGATCAAAGTTTTGATGATCCCAAGCGATCCAAATGATGACAAAAACATCTTCTTGGAGCTTCGTGCCGGTGCCGGTGGTGATGAGTCGGCTCTTTTCGTAGCGGATGTTTTCAAAATGTATCTACGCTATGCTGAGCAAAAGAACTGGAAAGTCGAGATCGTCAGCTCATCAGATGGAACCGCCGGTGGATACAAAGAGATGGTCGCTCAGATCAAAGGAGAAGCGGTCTATTCTAAGCTGAAGTATGAAGCGGGTACGCACCGGGTTCAGCGGGTTCCGGATACGGAAACCCAAGGACGGGTTCATACTTCAGCCATTACGGTAGCGGTGATTCCGGAAGTAGATGATGTCGAGGTGGATATCAAACCCAATGAGATCAAAATGGATGTATACCGATCAAGCGGATGTGGGGGACAATCGGTCAACACCACCGACTCTGCAGTACGTCTGACCCACATTCCGACCGGTATCGTGGTTGCGATTCAGGATGAGAAGTCACAGCACAAAAACCGTGACAAAGCGATGAAAGTATTGAAAGCTCGTGTCTATGAAGCACAGCTTCAAGAGAAGTTGGCAGAGACTTCGGCTCAGCGAAAACTGCAAGTCGGTTCCGGTGACCGTTCAGAGAAAATCCGAACCTATAACTATCCACAAAACCGCTTAACCGATCACCGAATCGGATTAACACTCTATTCACTAGATATGATTATGCATAACGGAGATTTGGATGCGGTCGTGGATCCACTAATCGCACATGCTCAGGCAGAGGCGATTAAAGAAGCAGGATTATAATTTGGAATGGAAAGCTTTGGCTTCGCTTTTTCGGGGCTGAAGCTAAATCGCTTTGCCTCCGTTTTTCGGGCATCAATGCTCCGTTTCCTGACCTAGCAAACCTTTAAAGGCACTAAAGAATTTTGCCATAAGCCCTTTAGGGGCGACCAGATCGGTGAGAAACTCATCATAATTCATACCCCGCTCATTCAAATACGCTTCAAAATAGGAGAGCGACCCTTCGATACCGTGTTTTTTCTCCACTTTTAGCATCGAGTCATAAAGCTCCTCAACTTCATCAATCACCTGCTGCGGAGCTGCCCGTCTAAATGCGGTGAATGATTTGATGTGACCTTGAGGATCTTTTTTGACATCAAAATCGGCAATGACCCAATAGTACTCTCCGCTTTTAGCAAGGTTTTTCACGACACCGGAGACCGGTTCGCCTCTGAGTAGATTACTCCAGATTAGAAAAAAGATTGCCCGAGGCATATCAGGATGCCGCAATATATTGTGGGAAGTCCCAATCAACTCCTCCTCGGTGTAACCTGAGATATCACAGAGGTTTTTATTGACAAAAAGTATTTTACCTTTGAGATCGGTTTTACTAACGATAAATTTCTTTTGACTGAATGTAATCTCTCTATCAATCGGAATGGGTCGATATATCATTGCCTTTACCCCTAACCTGAGTTCGACATCTAAAACTTAGGTCTATTATTTATTGGGGCGTATTTTAGCTAAAAATTGGATAAATTGAGCTTTTTAGACACTATATCTATAGATTTTTTCACAATAATCTGATACACTAATAAGACTTTTTAAGTAAACTACAAAGGTAAAGTAATGTTCAAAAAACTTTATTATCTGATACCAATTAATGTATTGGTAATGTCAGGATGTTCCATGCATCAACTTACGGAGGGAGGAATCCCCATTACGGGAACGATTACTTATGATCGGGTACCGGCGGATATCAGTTATGGTGGAATTGCAAAGCTAGACTACACACAAACGAGAAAATTGCCGTCCAAATATGTCGTGGTAAAAGCCATTGACAAAGACGGTAAAGCGATTGCAGAGACCGTAACAGACAAAAATGGTCGATATACCCTTCATGTCCCATCAGATGAAGAGATTAAAATTCGTGTCTATGCACGCATGTATATGAAAGATCTTTGGGATGTCAGTGTCGTCGACAATACCAATAACAAAGCTCTTTATGTTATGGAAGGGGCTTATCATACTAGTGCTTCCGATCCCAATTTACGGAATCTAAATGCTGCATCAGGTTGGACGGGAAGCGACTATAAAGGTATCAGAACCGCGGCTCCGTTTGCAATTTTAGATAGTATTGCCCAAGCGATGGATAAGGTCAGAGAGGCTGATCCGCAAGCGGTTTTCCCACAACTCACCGTCAACTGGTCACCGCAAAACATTGCAGCTCCGGGAGATCTGAATATGGGTCAGATTATTACCTCTCACTACGACGGCAATCGACAGTTATGGATTCTCGGAGATGCCAACTCCGATACGGATGAGTATGATGATCATATCATTGTGCATGAGTGGGGTCACTATTTTGAAGATCAGTTTTCAAGAAGCGACAGCATCGGCGGTCCACACTCTCCGGGTGATGCATTGGATATTCGGTTAGCGTTTGGTGAAGGATGGGGAAATGCTCTATCCGGAATTGCCACAGATGATCCGATCTATTTTGATACTTCCGGTATGGGACAGTCGTATGGATGGTATATGAACTTAGAATCCGGAGCACAACAGAATCCGGGATGGTACAGTGAAGGATCGGTTCAGCGAATTTTGTATGACCTATATGATAAAACCAACGAATCTCACGACAAAACCGGATTAGGATTTAAGCCTATCTATAATGCGATGATTCACGGAGAAAAAAATACACCGGCATTTACCAGTCTTTTCAGCTTTATCAATGAATTAAAAAATGATAATGGCTCACAAGCAAGCAATATCGATAAGACCGTTGCGTATGAAAAAATCAATACGATCAAAGACAGTTATGGAAGCAATCGAACCAATACCGCCAATAGCAACTACTCCATACCTATCTATCGAGACTTATCAGTAGGAGGTACTGTCAGTATCTGTAACGGCAATAACTTTGGTGTCTATAATAAACTGGGCAACCGAAGTTTTGTCAAGGTCAAAATCAATAACCCGGGAACCTATGAGTTTAATGCCTATCCAACCTCTACCTACTCATCGGCACAAGATCCGGATATCTTGATCTATGAAACCACTGGGGAACATCAAAATATTGGTATTTCCGAATTTGAAGGTTCATCATCAGACAAGTTGACGATTACATTAAATCCGGGTGAGTATCTATTGGATGTCTATGATGCCACCTTCGGAAATAGCTGTTATGCCCTTTCAATGAAATCGAGCGGTGCGGTCTTTGGAAAAGCAGACAGTAATGGAACCGCCGTGCAGATGGAAGGTGGTGGAATGCAAGTGATCGAAACCGGAACAAAACGAGATATTCCTGAACGACACTATTATTAAACTATATTTATAATAAAATATTATA
>JACXUN010000155.1 GCA_014763905.1 Campylobacterales bacterium | reverse complement strand
GAATTAGCTACGGCTAGTCCTACGAATTTTGATTTTTCAAATCTTACCTATTTTTAGGCTTCTGTGACTATAATACTCCGTCGAACTCAGGTTATTAATGCTTATCACAGTTTCAAAGATATGGATACCGTTACGGATAAAAAAGAACTTTATGCCCGAATCAATCAGCAAACCAATGACAATATCGATATTATTGCCTATGTCTCACGTAATGAAGCGGGAGAACTTTTAGAAGGAAACGTCACCAATGACTACTATCATGATATTTTTCTACTCAAAGGGATCGCCAGTCATCGATATCACGGGGTAAGAGAACACCGTGATGAAGAGATCGACTATACCGACTTCTGGGTACTTAATACCAGTTCTAAACCGGTTTGGATCAAAAGCAGCAGCGGTAATTGTCAAACGACTCAGCTCCAAGGTCATGAGATCAAACTGATCAAAACCGATAATCATATCAATTTTGCTACCCAAGACCTCTATTTTGAATATTAAAACCGTATCGTCTATCCTACTGAGATTTGAGTCGTTTTCCCCATTTGAATTTATCTTGATACCATCCATTCATATCGGAGATTGTCACACTGTAGGCTTTGCCGCTGCTGGCATGGATAAACTGATCTTTACCCAGATAGATACCGGAGTGGTTTACTTTTCCTTTTAACGAGGTATCAAAGAAGACCAAATCCCCCACCTGCAA
The DNA here is from genome assembly GCA_014763905.1 of Campylobacterales bacterium. GTDB lineage: Bacteria > Campylobacterota > Campylobacteria > Campylobacterales > Sulfurovaceae > UBA1140. The sequence continues at coordinate 3,435 of JACXUN010000155.1, read as the reverse complement.
TTCCTCCCTGGCAAGTTTTTTACCCTCTATTTCGGATTGTCCTAATGAGGTACGCGGCAATTTAATACCTACTGCTTCTGCAACACCATACACAAATCCCGAACAGTCAAAGCTGTCCGGTCCCTTCTCTCCCAGTTTATAGGGTTTGCCTAAATGAGATTGAGCAATAGTCGTAAATTTTTCCGTAAGCGTGAGATTCGTATCCAGAATTGCACTGTGATTAGGCTGTGGCGAACGATCCAAACAACCGAAAAATACAATCACTACAACCGTAAATTCTAAAAAATATCTCATATACAATACTCCTTGTATTATGCCAACTGTATTAATCCATTATCAATGTTAATGATGCCCTCTAGCTCTGCTTCATAAACCCGGCTACCGAACTTGGCAATCGCCTCATCGAGTGTCGGCTGGGTTTGGCAAAAATAGAAAAACTCATCTCGTTTGATATTTTCCTCTTTGGGTACGACCCCGTATCGATTGGCAAAGGCTTCGATATCATAGATCGGTTTGGCTAATCCTTGTGCCATGAGTTGATTGGTACCCAAGCTCTCATCCAGCCGATGCGGCAGAACATAAATTTTTTTCCCCATTTTGAGAGCAAACTCAACCGAACGCATCGATCCGCTATCGATATCGGCTTCGGTTACGATTAACACATCCCCCAAGGCGACGACAATCTCATTACGCACCACAAAACTCCATGCCGTCGCTCTAAAAGTCGGTTCAAATTGGCTCAATACCAAACCGTGTGATTCGATACCCTGAATGAGTCCACGATTGGTTGCCGGATAGCGGATATCCAAACTATTGGCAGCGACCGCTATGGTATTCTCTACTCCCGCTCCGATATGAGCCGCAGTATCCACCCCCATTGCCGCACCGCTGACGATACAGACACCTCTACTGACCAACGCTTTAGCCAACTGATGGGTAAAATGTTTAGTATAGTGTGAAGGTCTACGCGTTCCGACGATAGAGACCTTGGGACGTTGGAGTAGATCTAAATTACCGATATAAAAGAGTGGATCGGGATATTTTTTCATAGATTCTAAGGCATCGATATGTTCCGTTAATTGATAGATCAAAGGTTGCTCCTGAGCTATTTTTGGAAGTTATTATAATCACTTTAATTGAGAATTGCTTGGAATCTGTCAGATCGACATTTTTTACGCCGAATACGCTAGCAGATTCAGATAGGTCTTCTCTTGCAACTCATAATACCGCGGTATACGATGATAGAGATCACGATACTGATGCTCTGTCTTCCTAATCTTTTTAACTTCTGTTGCAACGGTTCTTGATACTGCAGCAGGGTATCGACACGGGATTGAATCTTTTTGATCAGGGCAAGTGATCGATTTCGCTTGGCTCTAGTTCTGAAAACCGACTCCGAACTCTCATGATATCATCAACATAAGATGCTACTGCCATATATTCCACCCTCAAATTAGATGTTTTAATTATAGCTTAACTATGTTGAAAACTATTTTAAATTAATTAATATTATTTTATAACATATATTTCCATAGAGTAAACGCCACAAAAGAGACGGTTACGATACCGATAATATTGGCTTTGAAACCGACTTTTGCCATGGTGGCAATCGGAATCACCCGAGAACTCATCACGATCGCATTCGGTGGGGTAGCGATCGGCAACATAAAGGCATAACTGGCAGAAACGGTAGCGACCATTAACAGTAGTGTCCCCTCCACTGGAGACATCCCCTCTGCGAACTTATAAAAAATAGGAATTACGATTGAGGTAAGTGCTGTATTGCTGGTCACTTCGGTTGAAAATGCGACAAAAAATGCAACCAGAAGAAACATGATCCAAAGTGGTAAGCTCGAAATAAAGTTCAATTTTTCGGCAATGGCTGCATCCAATCCGGTACTTCCAAAAGCTGCCGCGATACTAAATCCTGCTCCAAAAAGGAAAATAATCTCATAAGGCAGATTACGGGTATCGTCCCAACTCAAAAAGCCCACTCTGGGAAGGAACATCATCAAACCAAAACCGAGCAAGATCATCTTCTCATCCAGTGCGATACCCCAAATCTGACTGGTAAAGGTATTGACCACCAACACTACCGCCAAAGCAATAATAATACCGTAAAGCCGTTTCTGTTCATTCGTAATGCTTGGAACTTCACCGCCTATCTCTTTGACACACTCATCCCGTACACCCATTCCCAAGAGATAAGGAATGGTCAGCAGCATGATTCCCACGATCGGAAACATCATATAGACCCACTCCCCAAAGGTCAAAACCGGTAATCCTTTATCTTCCAAAAAGCCCAACAGAATCAGATTGGGTGCGGTTCCGATCGGGGTAAGAATCCCTCCGATACTGGCTCCGTATGCCGTTGCCAATAGAAAACGGATTTTGAGTTTGATATTGCTACTAAGATAGAGGGCAATCGGCATCAACATTAGGGTAATCGTGGTATTGCTCAATATCGCACTCAACAGTGCCGCCGTAATCGCCAACGCATAGATAATCCCCAGCGGTGTATTGGGGAAGAAGTTTAAGAGTTTGGCAGAGAAGTACTCATGCAGCTTGATCTTTTCAATCGCAATCGCCAGCATAAATCCTCCCAAAAAGAGGAAGATAATCGATTTGGAGTAGTTGAGAGCCACACTATTCAAATCCAGTACCCCAAAGAGCGGAAACAGGATCAACGGCAACAGCGAAACCGCCCCCAACGGCAACGCCTCATTCATCCAAAGTGTAACCAGCAGGGCGATCAAACCAATCAAACTCGCTTGTGCAACAGAAAATAAAAAGGCTCCCCCGGCAAAAAAAAGTAATCCAATTAAAACAGCAATCCCTATTGGTTTAAAAGCATCTAACATTATCTCTCCCACAAATTTGATACAAGATAGTAACATGAAAGGAGTTAACTAGGGCTTTATATGAAAATCAAGGTATCATTCGATGTTTAAAATTTGTTTAAATTATAGACAGAAAAAGCACTGTATACCATTACAAAAGTCTATATACTACGAACATTATATAAAGAGAGTCAATATGAGTGAACATAACAATTTAGTCGATATTGTGATCTTTGACGGTTCCTCAATGAGGGTTTTTTTAGATAAAGAGAGCCGAATTATTACGGTTTCAAGAGACGAGATGTCTCGTGATGAGCATCTTTAGTTAGTGCAGACTAAAATGGATGAGTTTTTACCGACAGAAGATTTTGATCAAAGCAAAGTAGACTATTTTTTAGAGAGACTAGAGATTGTCAAAAATAGATTTCAATCATTATGAGAGTTTTGCCTCGTTGGTGACGATGTTAAAGCCATATCCAGAGCGAGAACGACTCTACTAACCTGAGTTCGACGGGATATCATAGTCACAGCTTTACGAGGTTTTTTGTAGGCAAAGTCAAATTTTTGCGGGACTAACGAGTTAATTCAAAAAAAT
>JACXUN010000009.1 GCA_014763905.1 Campylobacterales bacterium | reverse complement strand
TTTGACCGTGACGGTTTTTGTGCTTTTGGTTTTGAAAACCGTGGCGTTGATCGCACAGTTAAATAGCATGATTTTTGATATAATCTTAGCCGTTCTCTTTATCGTCTATGCCGGATTCACGATTCATCGGCTCTACAAACGCAAACGTCCTACCTCCGATGCGACGGTTTGGTTTTGGCGTTTGGGGATGGGATTATTGATCGTGAGTATGATCTCCTTGCCATTTGAATTCACATTGTTGACCGCGATAACTTTTATCGGATTTGCTTTGAGTATCGTCTTTGCGATGGTCTATAAGATCGTCCCATTTTTGGTCTGGTTTCATCTCTCCAACCAAGGCTATATGGAAGCCCCAATGATGCACGATGTGATTCATCCCAAAAAGGCAAAAATGCATTTTTTTATTCATATCATCATGCTAATAGGTTGGTTATCGGTAACATTTTTGGATATACTTTTGATAAAAGTTGTTACTTCATTGCTGTTACTCCTCTCTTTTGGTTGGTTGTTGTACCATTTGTTAGATGCGGCAAGGAAGTATCGCTATACCCAAAAATATTGCAAGAGAATGGAATGGTAAATCCGACAGCTACTCAAAATCACTTTTTCTTTTCGCAGCCTCATCAACCCTTTTTTCTTCTGGCATTTTTCAATGCCTTTATCTCGATGTTTCTCTTTATGTTGATGTTCAAAGGGGTGATTCAGGGTGAAATAGCGAGTAGCTATTATCATGCCTATAGTCTGTTGTTTTTGCTCTTTACTCCGGCGTTTGTTGGATTTTTGATGACTACCTTTCCGAAGTTTTCACAGATGGAACCGATAGCCAAGCGAGAGTATATGGTGGTGTTTGGACTCTTTGTGCTGGGTTATGCGGTGCTGCATATCGGTCTGTTTTTCTCTTATACGATGGTGACATTGGGTATGGCGTTGATATTGTTGGGGCAGATCGAGGCGGGGCATATCTTGTTGCGTATCTATCGCCTTTCCAAAGTTGAGAATAAAGAGGATCAGGAGTGGATACTTGTGGCAATGGGAGTAGGGATCGTGGCTCATCTGCTTTTTATCGTCAGTATCTGGCTGCCTTCGCTCTATCACTTTTCGATTCAGGTAGCCATCTATCTCTATCTCTTTCTGCTCACTTTTACCATTGCTCAACGGATGGTACCTTTCTTTTCGCACATCGTCGTGCAAAAGCATCGTGAACGGTTCAAAGTGATCGTTGGGCTGTTGGTGTTGCATATTTTATTGGAGTCGATTCAGCCTCACTCCTCCTTTTTGGTGGACTTGCTGATCGCTCATTTGACAGGACGGGAACTCATGCGATGGAAACTTCCGTTCCCCAATCCCAATCCGCTGGTTTGGGTGCTGCATATCGCACTCTTTTGGATACCGGTCGCCTTTTTTCTCGGAGCGATTACCAATATCATGGCATTGGCTTCGGGGGTTAACTTTTTGGCGGTTGATATCCATACGCTGCTATTGGGCTTTTTGGTGACGATACTGATCGGATTTGGTACCCGGGTGACTATCGGTCATTCAGGCAATGAGATGAAAGCCGATAAATGGGTCATGCTGCTTTTCTACTGGACGCAGGTGGTTGTGGTGATGCGTCTCTTGACCTCTATCGCTGTAGCGAGCGGCTGGGCGTTTTTTACCTTTTTTGACCTTTCGATTACGGTTTGGCTGGTACTGTTTGGACTCTGGTTGAGTCGGTTTTTTGGGGTTTTGGTTTTTGGAAAGAAGTTGGTGAAGTAATTTTAATCTACCGTGACAAAATCCAAAATACTAACCGCATGGCACCCTTTTTTGAACCGTTTATTGACACGAGCATCCTCTTCTGCTAACTCAATCAGATCGGCGAAATCCTTTTTCTCTGCTTCAAAAGTAAAGATCTCTTTTTTGGTATTGAGGATAAAATTGGCTTCCCCGTGAGCGGTGAGTTCGATATTGCGTAGCCCTTTAGAAAATTCACTTTTAAGTAATTTAACGACTTTTTCATTGGCTAAGATATCCTGAAGCGTGATCTCCTGATAGAAGTCATTATCGCAGATAAGGGCGTAGCTGACTTTGAGTTTGCCTTGCATGGTTTGCTCCTTTTTGTAAGTATTGTAACGAATCAATCGAAAAAATCAAAGTAATATGACAAATTGTCATTTTTAGGCTTCTGTGACGATGATATCCCGTCGAACTCAGAATACTAACCTTCACACCACCCCAACCAAAATCATCAACCCGGAAAGCGTCAGCATTGACAGTACGGAACTGATCACCACCCCAAAAGCAATCAATTCACGCTCCATCGGATAAAGTTCGGCGAGGATAAACGGCGTAATTGCAATCGGCATTCTGGCTTCTAGTACGGAGATGGGCATCATCGCATTGGAGTTTCACCATTATGAAAAAAGCCATCATCTTATCCCTAATCATGACATAAGTACTCATTAATCTCTTGGGCTAATTTGAAAAAAGCCTGTTCCATACTCTGGACAATCGTTTCGGGTTGATCATTACTTAGCGGTTCTTCTGTCGAGAAAATCACATTTTTTGTCTTGTTAGTTTGTTTGTCGGCAATCTGATAGCTTGCTTCGAGTATGACGCGATGGTTATAGGCGATAAAGTTGGTGATATGTACCGAAACCTTGCGGTTGAGCGGCTGGTCGACATTGTCCCATGGGTAGGCGTGTACATTGGGATTGTTTTGCCGTTTTTGCAGATAATTGATGAGGACTTGAGTAAGCTGCTGATCCATACTAATAGCCCATTTGGCATTGGGCAATTCAATCAGGTGGTTCGGCGAATCTTTTTTGTAGATCGGTGAATCTTTTAGGTAGGTTGGAAGCTGTACGGTTTCTATTCCGATAATGGTGGTTTGTTGTACATCTCCCCGTTGAATGGAGGCAGTATCACCTAAAGTATAGAGTTCTTTGGAACTGCATCCCCAGAATAGGGGGATGAGTATTAGAGAAAGATATCGCATTATTGGTCTCCTATAATCAGTGCATTAGGGTTACGGTTGAGCATGGTATTGGTCTGTTTGATCGCTTTGAGTGTCTCTGAGAGTGTTTTGAGCGTACTGGAGAGCTGATCGGAGAAGCGTGAATTTTCCCCGTAGGTATTGGTAAGCTTTTGAATCTCTTGAAGGGTTGTTTGTAACTCCATCACCATATCATTCAACGAGGTCGGAAGTGCTGCTAAATCCTCATTGGCACTTATCTTATTGAGACCTTGAAGCGTAATATTGAAATTTTTAACCGTTTTATCCAGATCAACTAGGAGTTGGTTGATTGGTTGTTGATTGGCGTTGACCATGCTGTTGAGTGATTGGGTCAACTCTTGAAGTGAGATGAGCAGCTTATTGGCTTCACCCATTAGATCACTGCTTGGTTTACTTTTGACCGTCGGGAATAGATAGTATGGTTCGGTTTTGTTAATGGTAAGCGTTTGATTATGATCAAAAATGAGATCGATAAATTGCGATCCAACTATCGGTATGGCCGTATTGAGTTGGGCTCTCAGACCATCGGTTACCAGTACTTCTAATGTTTGCTCACCTACTGAGGAGCTGTTTTGATCATCTTGAAATGCTTTGGTATGGATTAGAGCAAAAACTTCACTCTCTACGGCTTGTTTTGTATGATTATAATGACTTTCGATATCGGTTACATAGCCGACTTGGAAACCTTGGAATTCAACCGGTGAACCGACCTCCAATTTGGTGATATCTTCATCAAAAATTAGTCTATAGATACGATTTCCTTTTCCGGTTGCTAAATGTTTGGCTTTCATCTCGCTCAAGCTTCCATACAGTGGGAAGATATGACCTTTTTGGATAGGATGAGACTCATCGAGTGTTTTACACGGCGTATAGATTGAAACCCCGCCATGGACGATTTGAGAGAGACCGGCGATATTGAAATCAAGTTTACCTTGGGAGAAATCAAAAGCGAAGTTACTGCGGGTATAGAAGAGGCTTCGACTGTTGATAAATCGGGTATATTGCTCTTCGACAAAGATCATAAAGTTGGCTCGTTTACCGTCATGGGAAATACTGACACGCTCTACACGTCCCACCTTTGCCATACGATAGTAGACATTGCTTCCTTCTGTTATATCATGGGTGAAGGGGGCTGAAAGTTTGTAGTATTGACCGGATGCTTCTCGGTCGATATAGGGTTCGTTCAGTCCAATAAAGTCGGCGATCTCTTTTTCTCCCTTTTTGCTATGTAGGGCAATATAGGAACCGGAAACAATGGTATCCAATCCCGATACCCCATGGGAACCGACATCGGCATGAACAATCCAGAAGCGAGAATTTTTATTTAGATAGTTGTCCATGTCTTTGTTCATCTGGGCTTTGACAATGACTCCTTTCCCATCATCGGCAAGCGAAATCTTTTTCACGATACCGACCGTGACATCCCGCATCTTGATAGGACTCTGATTTTCTACCAACCCCGCATTGGCTTCAAATCGAATGGTGATGAGTGAACCAATTTTAGAATAGTATTGAAACGCCAGCCACAGTGCAATAATCAACGCAACTATAGGAACCATCCAGATGGTCGTAAATATTTGAATTCCGGGAGATCTTTTGACTCTTGGAGCATTATATTTTTTCACCTATGAATCTCCTTTTCAAGAAACCTAATGTTTGATTAAGCGTATATCAAAAGAGAGAGCCGACAGCATGGTAAAAAAGACCATCAGAGCAAATGCCGTTGCTCCGGTACCGGGAATAATCTGGATAGAGCTAAAATGTATCAATACTGATAGAATGGCTACGACAAAAACATCCACCATTGACCATGAACCGATAGCTTCGGTAATATAAAACAGTTTGTGTTGATCTACTTTTGATGATTTCATATTATACTTGCTTGTGATTAGAAGATAGCTGATAAAGAGAAACTTTAAAATCGGAACAAAAACCGAGGCAAGCAGAATAATTAAAGCAACCGGATAGGAACCGGCTTCCCACAGTGCGATGATACCGCCCAATATGGTGTTTTCTTGGAGTGTACCCAACTGTCTGGTGATCAGAATTGGATAGACATTGGCAGGGATATAAAGAATAGCAGCCGTAATCAAAAAAGCCAAAGTTTTATGATAGCTGATCTGTTTGTGTTTATAGATCAACTCTTTGCAGCGACGGCATCGAATAATCGATTGGGTATCATAATTGACCGCTTCACATATCGGACAGCGAACCAGTTTTTCAGTGGGATATCGATTAGGCGTTGATTCGGTAGATCTCTTCATAATTTATCCATAATTCATTAAAGCTGATACGTTTAATAATCATAAAATCAAGGAGCAGTACGGCAATAAAAGAGATAAAGCCGACATCAACATCAATCTGTGTAAAGTCAAAGAGCTTAACCATTGCAACTAAAATGGAGATAAAAAAGATATCTATCATACTCCACGGAATCAGTTTGGCTATCAGGATCAGCAGCCGTTTGACCAAATAGGGATACTTTCGGTATTTCATTAAAATCAATAATAAAATAGTAGAACTGAGAATAATCAAGGGAAAAAGCATAACCAGAAAACCCAGCATGATTCCTACAAAATAGTAGTGATGCTCAAACATTACGATAAACATCGATGCGAAATTCAAGCTCTGATTTACCCCTTTAATATTGATCGTCAGAATGGTAAAACTAAATGAGACAATTAAAAGAATCAATGCGGTAATGGCAAGAGCCAGTGTGGTGTTAAACAAGTCTCGATGATTACGATAGATGACGGTATCGCAGTATCGACACACTGCTTTGGTATCGTGTGCTAACGGTACTTTTTTGTGCAATGTGTGACACTTTTTGCAGATGATAAAATTATCGAGTTCGTGACTTGGCATGGAGCAAAAAGGTTAATTAGTTAGTGAGTAGTCTCTTCACTATCGTATTGATACGTCCACCGTCTGCTCGGCTGCCGATTACCGATTTAGCGGTTCCCATGACTTTACCTATATCTTTCATCGAAGCGGCTCCTACTTCAGCGATGATTTTTTGGAGTGCTGTTTCCAATTCAGCATCATCCATCGGTTCCGGCAGATAGGATTGGACGATTTTTAATTCGGCTTCTTCTTTCTCCACGAGATCTTCACGTCCCGCCTCTTTGAATTGAGCCAAGGCATCTTCCCGCTGTTTGGCATATTTCATTAAAATCTTTTCCATATCGCTATCATCTACCTCTCGACGCTCATCCACTTCGATCTGCTTCACCATGGCTTGAATATTTCTTAATGTATCACGTTTGGCAACTGCTTTGGCTCGCATGGCATCTTTGATATCGGCTTTGATCTGTTCTTTAATGGTCATAAAAATTTTCTCCTAATTATATTGATGGAAAGATTATACTATAATCCCGCGTATGAAACAGTTAATGATTGAAGATAAAGTATTTAACTTAAAAGATATTAAGCAGCTTTACCCGGCGGTGATCATCAAGACCGGTTATGAAGAGGAGACAACCGAGATGAGCCTAGAGTGGATTGATCATGAGGCGAAGGATCGCGTAGAGATTGTAGGGTATGGCTTGTTTGTTGTAATTTGTGAGGACGAGAAGTACAGATTTGTCAAAAAAACGCGTGAAGAGTTAGAAGTTTTGATTCAAAATGTAGCAAAACAGGTTAAATAATACTATTGGCTAATTGAATCTATGGTTTTTTATTGTTAATGGTTTTGAAAATCATTAAAAATAAAAACAAAATTTGTTTTTTATAAAAAAATTAAGCTTTTTGGAGTCTTCTCCCTTGTTATAATTGAATTAGAAGATAAGTCATTGTGACTTATGAAGCAATATAATAAGGAGCTAACATGCATTATGATACTCATTCAAACTTGATGAAAATGGCATTGAGATATGGCTGCAAAACGGTAAGTGATTTAGCCAAATTTCTTCGTGAGCATAATTTGGATCGTTTGATGACTAAACAGAGCGATCATGCGTTGAAGATTTCTTGTTTAAAAATAGCAAATAACCAAAATTGATGTAAGAATTTTGTTGTAAAAGAGGAAAGGATCAGCAATGCATTACAAGCACAACGCCCATGTTATGAAAATAGCGATTAAGTACGGGTGTAAAACCATGAAAGAGTTTTCCACTTTTTTAAAGAAATATGCTTCAAAAATAGAGGTCACAACCAATGGAAGAGAGATTTTTCAACCCTCTCTTTTTTGATAAAATTGCTCCCTAAAGGCTTCGAAGCGATGCTCTAATATCGCTTCCCGCATCTCTCTCATTAAATTCAGATAGTAATAAAGATTATGAATGGTCGCCAATCTAAAGTAGGTAATCTCTCTGGCTCTAAAGAGATGGTTAAGATAGGCTTTGCTATAGGTTTGACAGACCATACAGCCGCACTCTGGATCGAGTGTTTCATGATCTTCTTTGTAACGGGCTGCTTTGATATTGAGTTTGCCGTATGAGGTGAAGAGTGTTCCGTTGCGTGCGTTTCGTGTCGGCATGACACAGTCAAACATATCGATGCCTCGATAGACATTTTCGACCAAATCTTCCGGTGTACCGACTCCCATGAGGTAACGCGGTTTGTCCTGCGGCATAAATTGGGTCGTCCACTCTACTGTTTCGTACATATCTTGATTGCTCTCTCCGACCGATAGACCGCCGATGGCAAATCCGTCAAAATCCAGTCGGCATAGCTCCTTAGCCGATTTTTCTCTAAAGGTTTTGTCGGTTCCGCCTTGAATAATGGCGAAAATATTTTGATCAACACCGATTCCTTTTTGTTGGTTATTTCGGTGATAAGTGATTGATTCTTCTGCCCATCGGGTGGTGCGTTCGATACTGGCACGGATACGCTCTTGGGTCGCCGGTAGGGCGACGAGATCATCGAGTATCATCATAATATCGGAACCCAAATTGTACTGAATATCCAATACTTTTTGTGGGGTAAAATAGTGGGAACTGCCATCGATATGACTACGGAAGGTGATGCCGTTTTCATCAATTTTGACATTATCGGAGAGTGAAAAAGCTTGAAATCCGCCGCTGTCGGTCAAGAAACTTTTAGGGAATTTCGTAAATCCGTGCAGTTTACCCATTTTATTAACCGTCTCATCTCCCGGCCTGAGATAGAGATGGTAGGTATTCCCTAAGATAATTTCGGGCTGTATAAAGGTTTGCAGGTCGGTAGCATCGAGTGCTTTGACCGCACCGACGGTGCCTACCGGCATAAAAACAGGCGTTTGAATCGTAGAGTGAGCGGTTTTTATCGTACAGGCTCTGGCATTGCCGTCGGTTTTATCTAGTTGAAAATCCATTATGCTATAATTGTCCTTGTTTTAAAAAATGAAATTATATCGAAAAGAATACAATTTACTCATGCAAAATATTTTAATATTGGCCAACGGTGATATTGCTAAACACTTTGTTCGGTGGGTGGGAAAGAGTCGCATTGACGAAAATCACTACTATATAACCTGTAATCGAAATGTTGAATCATTTATGAAAATCACACCGAATTTAACCTTTGTGCATGATGATCCGACGAGCTTTTTGAAGATCAAACGACTGATGGGCAGTGTCACTTTTTTGGTTGTTTTTATCGTCATGCAGGATCGTGAAGAGGCAAACTATGCTTATCGAAACATCCGTATGCTCTCTTCCAAAATTCGGATTGTTTTAATGAGTAAATGGGATAATTTAGAGCTGCATGATGAGAATCTTCATATGGTCAGCATCAATGAGTTGATGGCAGGTTATCTCTATGAGTATCTTCCCAATGTACCGGTTATCGCTAAAAATATCGGACTGGGCAAAGGGGACATCATGGAAGTACTGGTTCCGTTTGGCAGTCCCTATGCCTATCGACATGTTGGTTCGATCGTGAATCGAAAATGGAAAGTCGGAGCGATTTATCGCAATGAAAAGCAGATACTCCCCAATAATGCCACCATGATCAAGCCCAATGATATTATGGTAATGATCGGCAATCCACTGGTACTGGAGGAGTTGTATCGGCGTATTACGACACGGAAAGGGGTCTTCCCGGAACCTTTCGGTAAGCATCTCTATTTGATACTCGATATGAAACAGGAGCGTGAGGATATACTGTTGCAGGTCAATGAAGCGATTTTCCTCTCCAATCAGTTTGGCGACGGTCATCTCTATATTCGGTTAAATTATATAAATTTTTCTCCTGTTATGAATGAGTTGAAACTGTTAGAGAGTGATAATATCCATATCGTGATGAATTATGATCAAGGAGAGTTGTTTAAGGCGATTGAGTCGGATACTTCTCAATATGATGTGGGACTCTTTTTGATTAGCCGTAATCTTTTAATGAAAGGTGCGTATCACCGGGTACTCTATGGAATGAAACGACCGGTTTATATTTTTGGAGAAACTTCGATCTATAATATCACCGATGTGATACTCTTAATGGAGAATGAAAGGGAGATGGAGTCGATATCGGCTTCAGTTTTTGATCTTTCAGAGATTTTAAATCTTAAGCTCAATCTCTGTTATTATGATCCCGAAGGGGATTTTGACGAAAAAGAGAATGTGATTAAACATTATGAGTCACTCTCAACCCTCTATAACTTTGATATCTATATTAAAAAAAGAAAACAAAATCCGATCAAAGAGCTGCGAAATGAAAAAGAGATTCTCCATGTGGCTCCTTATAAAAAATCAGTTATGCATCCACCTTTTATCAATTTCTTTTCGACGCAAATATCCCGCTATTTTATGAGTATCAAAAAGCACCCACAACTTTTGATTCCTTTCGAAGAGTAGGGCATTTGAGTACTGATTAAGTTAATTTAAGATAAAATTGATACATTTTAAATTTTACTTAGGTTTTGATACATTATGGTTATTCCGATTCAGCTAGAAAATAACGAAAATATTAGGTATGATATTACAATAGATAAACTCCCTCACCTTACTTTTGATACCAAAGTGGCGATTGTGACCAACCCAACGGTATCTCAATACCATTTAGACACACTGTTAGCCCATATCGATGCCAAAGCGTTGCATGTGGTGACCATTCCCGACGGGGAGGAGTATAAAAATTTAGAGACGGTTGAGACGATACTGAATGAACTTTTCAGCCATAAGTTAGATAGGAAGTCGTTATTGATCGCATTTGGCGGCGGTGTGATCGGAGATATGACCGGCTTTACGGCAAGTCTCTATCAGCGGGGGATTGGATTTATTCAGATTCCTACCACACTGTTAGCCCAAGTCGATGCGAGTGTCGGTGGAAAGACCGGTGTCAATAATGCATTTGGAAAAAATTTGGTCGGGGCATTTTATCAACCCAAAGCGGTCTATATCGATACCGAATTTTTGAAAACGCTTCCGAGCCGTGAATTTGCAGCCGGTTTAGCCGAACTGATTAAAATGGCGGTAATGTTTGATCGAGAGTTCTTTGAGTTTTTAGAAACGGCTGATTTGAATGATAAAGTGACTTTGGAAAAAGCCATTGCAAGATCTGTCGAACTCAAAGCTTGGGTAGTCAACCAAGATGAAAAAGAGGCGGGTATTCGAGCGGTTCTCAACTATGGACACACCTTTGCCCATGTAATCGAAAATGAGACCGCCTACAAAACCTACTTGCATGGTGAAGCTGTAGCCATCGGAATGGTGATGGCAAATCATTTGGCTCATGCGTTAGGTTTGATGAGTGAAGAGGAGATAAAGCGAGTTGAGACACTGCTTCGGAAACATAACCTCCCGGTTATTTATACGGTCTTAGATGTGGATGCTTTTTATGATAAATTCTTCTTAGATAAAAAGAGCATGAATGACAAGATTAAGTTTATCTTGCCAAACGGTATCGGTCAGTTTGAGATGCGTAATGATATTGAGGCGGCAGCCGTTAAAAAAGTTTTATCCGGTTTTGCAGGAGCCAACTAAATATGTCTCCGATTAAAATGGTTCTGTTGGCTGCTTTGTTAGCGGGCAATACTCTCTATGCAGATATCAAAATACCGGAAAAAGTAAGCGAAATTATTTCAGATTTGACCCATGTAGGAGAGAGTCAAGAGGAGAGCGTATCTCCGTCTCTGGGTGTTGATGCAGATACGACGATAAGCAGAGAAGAGCGTCGCCTTAAAATTGAGGAGTCGTTAAAGACGATTGCCGAGCTTAAAACCAAGTACCAAACGGTTAATACCAAAGAGCGTCAGGAGACGGAACAGGCGTTAGAAGAGGAGCAGCAAAAACTTCAAGAGCTTAAGTTGCTCGAAGAGCAAAAGAAGCGGGAATTTTTAGCCAAAGAACGCCAATTGGTCGATCAACTCAATAAGATTAATGAGTTTATGCAAAAGGATAACGTTTGGTCAAAAATTTATTCCAATTATGAGACCTACAAAAATTTAGAGTTTCGATTGGGTGAGATAGAAAAGCGTATCGAGATACTGAATAAAAAGCGTAATCTGACCGAAAAAGACAAAAATGCACTGCGTCAATATGAAGAGCAGCTCAGTACGACCGAAGGAAAATTGGCTCAGCTTCAAGAGTATAAAAAAGAGGAACCTTTTGAGGAATTGTTAAAACCGATCCCTATTGGAGAGGTTCCGCAAGTTAGCAGTCCACTTGATCTGATTAATGCACTTTCATTTCAAAAACATCTGGAAGCGATTGAAGAGGATTATAATATTCGCTTTAAAACACTCAATCAGACCGTTGACAAATTGAACGAAAAACGGCATATTTTGGACACTTTGGTCGATATTAATGCCACTGGAGCCGACTATACCGCTCAATTGGAAGCGGTGATTCAACAATTACGAACCTTTCGCAGCAAACATGATATTTTTATTATCCGGCAGCACGTACTGGAACAAGAGATTTCAGGTATTAAGATCAGTATCAAAGAGGCGATAGCCAAAGAGATAAAAAAAGGAATCATTATCGGTTCTATTATTCTTTTTGTACTATTGATCTTTTTGTTGGTTAAATTCTTAGTTCGCAAATATATGTCGGAAAATGAGCTTTTCTATACGACCAATAAAGCGATCAATATTACTTTTATTTCGATACTGGTTCTGGTTCTGCTCTTCTCTTACTTAGAAGATGTGGGACATCTGGTAACCATTTTGAGTTTTGCTTCTGCGGGTATCGCGATTGCACTTAAAGATTGGTTTATGAGTATTATGGGATGGTTGGTGATTATCTTTTCCGGATCACTGCATGTCGGAGATCGGGTTAAGTTTTTGCGTGACGGTAAAGAGTATGTGGGGGATATTGTGGATATCTCTCTATTGCGTATGACCATTCACGAAGATGTGACATTAACGACTTATGAACATAATCGAAGAGCCGGAAGAATTATCTTTGTACCCAATAACTATATCTTTACCGAGATGATTGCCAACTATTCGCATTCCGGACTCAAAACCGTATGGGACGGTATTGATTTCATGATTACCTTTGACTCTGATATCCCTAAGGCTCAAAGTATTGCCAAAGAGGTAACCCGAAAATACTCTAAAGGGTATACCGATATGCGACATTGACATTGCGGAGTACGATTTCTATGGAGATTCTTTCACGGATTAAAGAAGAGGGCAATATCTCCATGGCATTCCCAAGTCAATCACTCTATGTTAATAAACCGGCACCTATTCATCCTGAGATTGAAACCAGAGAGTCAAACAGTATTATGGATAAGCCTATCAGTAAATATAAACCGGATGATTGGGGGCTGTACTAAGAGAATGAAACGCGTATATTTTAAAACTTTCGGGTGTCGTACCAATCAGTTTGATACCCAAATTATGATTTCAAAACTGAGAGATTTTGAATTGACGATGCAGGAAGAAGAAGCTGATATGATCGTCGTCAACTCTTGTACGGTTACCAACGGTGCCGATTCATCGGTACGTGCGTATATCAATGGAATTCACAGAAAAAATCCTCAAACCCAAGTAGTCTTAGCCGGATGCGGTTCTCACTCAAAAGGGGAGTCTCTATTTGCCGATAAAAAGGTTTTCGGGGTAATGGGACACTCTGAAAAAGAGAATATCAACACCATTTTGAAATCTCCTACCCCTTTTTATGAGATTGGCGATCTCAACCATATCGATTCGACGATAGTAGAAGAGTTTGTCGGAAAAAGCCGAGCCTTTATCAAAATCCAAGAGGGATGCGATTTCGCCTGTTCTTATTGCATTATTCCTTCGGTTCGGGGAAGAGCGAGAAGTCATAGAGAGGCTGATATCATGGAACAGGTGAGTCGGCTTGCAGCGAATGGGTTTGGTGAGTTTATTCTAACCGGTACCAATGTCGGAAGCTACGGTCGAGACCACAACACTTCGATGGCAAAACTGCTCAAACGGCTCTCCCAGATACGGGGTGTACGACGAATTCGTATCGGTAGTTTAGAACCGATTCAGATCGATGATGAGTTCAAAGAGCTGTTGAGCGAACCGTGGATGGCACGTCATCTTCATATCGCCTTACAACACACCAGTGATAAGATGCTGAAAATCATGAATCGACGCAATAGCTATGCCGAAGATTTGAAGCTTTTTGAAACCATTGCCTCCTACGGCTATGCGTTAGGAACCGATTATATTGTCGGACATCCAGGTGAGGATGAAGCGGCTTGGGCAGAGGGGATTGAACGAGTCAAAGCTATGCCGTTAACCCATATCCATGCTTTTACCTACTCAAAACGGGATGGGACGGCATCAGCCGATATGAAAGAGCTGATACGCGGCGATATCTCCAAAGAGCGTCATAAAATACTAACTGAAGTGATCCAATCAAAAAATTTAGCCTTCAGAGAAACTCATGCAAACAATTTGGAAATATTGCTCGAAAAAGGCAAAAACGGCATCTATCACGGATATGATCAATATTACAATCAAGTAGAGATACAAAGCGAGGAAGATCTTGCGGGAAATTGGATATTTGTAGAACAGGCGATCGTCAAAAAGGATAAAAATGTGGCAGTCGTTTAGTAAAAACTATAAAATTATTATCACGACCTCTCTGATGTTGGTAGCGATTCTGCTTTACAGTTGGTTACGCGACTCTGCCCAGCTAGTGAATAAACAGGAAGCAATGAAAATTATTGATTCTGGAGCGATTGAAAAAGCGGTAGTTTCGGAACCTTATCTCTATCTTGAAAGCGATCAAAAAAGCTATAAAGTACTCAAAGCGGCCATTGATATGCCGTTACTGTTTGATAAAACATTGGTCGAGTATGATGAAGAGGGGATACCTTTTATTGATATTTTGATGCTGCTTTTTATTATTGGGTTTAGCTTCTATATTGTTTTGATCATTAATGAAGCGAGGAAACGTCAAGAGCAGCCTTCTGAAGCACCTTTAGAGGAGCATAATGCCTATCTACCGCAGCAAAATATTATGCCGCAACTCTCAGCCGTACGATTCTCCGATGTGGCAGGGATAGATGATGTCAAAGAGGAGTTGGAGGAGATTATTGATTTTCTTCGTTATCCTGATAAGTATCGCAACTTTGATATTCGTCTCCCCAAAGGGGTTTTGCTAATTGGTCCTCCGGGAGTCGGAAAGACTTTGATAGCCAAAGCGGTAGCCGGTGAGGCCGATGTACCGTTTTTTTATCAGAGTGCGGCTTCATTTGTTCGGATTTATGTTGGGATGGGTGCCAAAAGGGTGAGTGAGCTGTTTAATAAAGCCAAACAGATGGCACCGAGTATTGTCTTTATCGATGAGATTGATGCGGTAGGAAAACGGCGTGGCGGACTCAATAACGACGAACGGGAAGCGACACTCAATCAACTTTTGACTGAAATGGATGGTTTTGAAGAGAGTTCCGGGGTGATGGTTATTGCGGCGACCAACAAAATCGATATGCTGGATGAAGCCCTGCTTAGAGCCGGACGTTTTGATAGACAGATACATATCTCCCTGCCAAATTTCAAAGAGCGTCGTTGTACCATTGAACTCTATTTACGAGACAAAAAACACAGTGTTGATACCGATAAAGTAGCTCATATGACTATCGGATTTAACTCAGCGGCTCTGGCGACCTTGATCAATGAGGCGGCACTCTATACCTTGCGTGAAAAAAGAGAGTGTATCGAAACCCAAGATGTGGAAGCGGTCAAAGATAAGGTCTTGCTGGGAAAACACAAGATTAAAACTTATAATAAAAAAGAGCAGAAGATTCAAGCTCTCTATCAAGCCGCCAAAGCGGTAACCGCTACATGGCTAGAGGTTGAGTATGAGAAGATCGGTTTGATTGCTTCCAGCTTTATTCCGCATCATAGCGAGATTATCTCCAAAACGGTACTGGAAAATGAGTTAAAGGTTTTATTGTCCGGTCGGATTGCCACTCAAAAAATTTACGGTGAACTCTTTAGCAATGCCAAAGAGGATA
This sequence comes from Campylobacterales bacterium, assembly GCA_014763905.1. Classification (GTDB taxonomy): domain Bacteria; phylum Campylobacterota; class Campylobacteria; order Campylobacterales; family Sulfurovaceae; genus UBA1140. Next base: position 11,325 of record JACXUN010000009.1, on the reverse strand, counting down.
TCCATCAAGCCAAACGCTTAGCGGCTCAAATCATCGAAGAGTTTGTGATGGCTGAGGAGTATTTTGCTGCACCTTCGTATGCGGAAACGATACTTCAGGAGGCTACCGGTGAGGTCAAAACACTTCTCAACCAGCTCGACTCGGCAGTGATTAAAGTAGAAGCATACCTTTTAGAACATGAGAGTATCACCCCAGTCGAAACCAAAAAGATTTTACATGATCTATTTTAACGGCTTTGCACTTCACGGAGAAGAGCAGTTTTTCAAAGCGTATTTGGTAGAGAGTGACTTTACTGTTGCCGGATTCAGTTACGGAGCTCAAAAAGCTTTCGAGTATGCCTATTGCAACTCTGAACGTATCGATCGTCTGATTCTTCTCTCCCCCGCATTTTTTCAACACCAAAAAGCGAGTTTTGTCCGTACTCAACTGCGTTATTTTAAAGCTGATCGGGAAGTCTATATCCAGCAGTTTCTCAAAAATGTAACCTATCCAAGCGATACCGAACTCTCTGCTTATGTAGCTGATGGAAGCGAGGATGAATTAGCAACTCTACTCTCCTATGAGTGGGATCGGGAGAAATTGTTAGAGCTTAAAGATAGAGGGATTACGATAGAGGTTTTTATCGGTGGCAAAGATCAAATCGTCGATGCCGCAGCCAGTCAAGCATTTTTTTCGGAGATTACCACCACCTATTTTTTTAAAGATTTCGGACATCTACTGCGGTAGCTTTTCTTGAATCGCTTTTAACCAACGTGTCAAAAAGATATCTCTATCATAAACTTTAGCTCCGAGATTGAGTTTATATGGCATATAGGGTTGTCCTAGATTGAGAAATGCAAAGCCGTTTTGTTCAAGATATTGAGCCAGCAGTACCAGTTAGGCAGTGCCGGAGTTTCGATAGCATTTTTCACGGTTGCTAAATCCGCTCAGACTAGTATAGGTACGACCGATGATAATGCCTAGTTCTCCGGCGATCAATCTATTCTCTTCTCTTATACCGACCGATACGATTTGGCATGTTGTTCGACTTCGATAAGGTAGTGGAGACTTTCCCGACTGATCGGCGTTGTCACAAATCCATTAGCTTTAGCTAGTCCTGCAAAAATCTGCCTTACCTATGAAAAACCTCGTAAAACTGTGACTATAATACTCCGTCGAACTCAGGTTAGTATGTAAGTTTAAAATGGCATCTATAGTGTTATCGATTTATAAGAGTGTTGAGACGCATAACAATTTGAGCGTGAATGGTCTCAATCGTTTCAGTCGCGTTGATTAACAGATACGGAATCGAGAGCTTTTCTAAACTCTCACGCATATGGGTCTGTACTCGCATAAGATATTCCAGTCCCCGTAATTCAATGCCGTCCAGCTCTTTCTCCTCGGCACTGGTTCGATCTTTGAGTGTCGCTAAATTGGTCTCAAACAGGATGATGAGGTCGGGGAAATGCTCTTCCAGTGCAAATTGATTGAGTGCTACCAGATGATCGAAATCAAAATCTCCATTGGCTAAGGCATATCCGATACCGGAGAGAAAACCCCGATCGGAGAGGATCAGTTTATCAGGATTGGGTTTGACGATCTGAGCATAATGTTCCGCACGATCAGCTAAAAAGAGCAGTAGCTCTGCCCGCTTGGATTGTAGACTGTCTCGCAGCAGTATCTCCCGAGCATGTTTTCCAAACTCCGTACCGCCGGGTTCTCGTGTGGTAATGACCTGATCAAATTTATCGGCGATGAGATTGAGTTGTGTCGTTTTGCCACAGGTATCGATACCTTCAAAGAGTACATACATTATTTATATTTTCCCTGTACATCATCAAGGATCACTTCGGGGATAAGATGGTCGATTTTACCTTTGAAAGGGAGAATCGATCTTACGACCGAGGAGCTGATAAAGGCATTTTCTAAACTCGGCATGAGATAGATCGTCTCCAGATCATGTTTGAGTGAGGCGTTGGCATATCCCATCTGCAGTTCATACTCAAAGTCACTGACGGCACGAAGTCCACGGATAATGATTTTGGAATCTAACTCTTCGGCAAGATTGACAAGCAGAGAATGAAAACGAACCACTTTGATTTTAGGAAAATTTTGTGTTACTTTTTTGACCATGGTGATGCGTTCATCGAGAGAAAACATCGGACCTTTGGATTCATTGTAGGCTACGGCTACCACAATTTCGTCAAACATGGCACATGCCCGTTTAATAATATCTAAATGTCCATTGGTGATCGGGTCAAAAGTCCCTGGATAGATTGCTCGTCTGAATTTTAGGTTTTCCATTTTTTTCCTTAACCGTTCCATCGTTGATATAAGTTATTGGTTATTCCTAACGAATCATACCATTTTCCGATTATAAACCGTTCCATATCCTCTAAAGTGTGTGATTCTGAATAGTAACCGATAATAGGTGGGGCAATAATAACACGTAATTGAGCTAATTTTTGCATGTTTTCTAATGCAATCGCAGAAAAGGGCATCTCACGTGGGGCGAGGAGTAACTTTTTTTGCTCTTTGATCGCAACAGAAGCGGCACGGGTCACCAGATTGTCGGCGATACCGCAGGCGATTTTGGCTAAGCTGTTCATGCTACAAGGGATAATTGCTGTGGCATCCACTTGAAAGGAACCAGATGCGATGGAGGCAGCGATATTGCTATTGTCATGGAGCGTGATATTTTTGTTTTCAAATTGATTAACGGTTAAGGCGTGGTCTGAGGTAATAAGATGCACTTCAATCTCTTCGGGGAGATATTCAATAAATTTTATACCAAGCTCAATACCGGATGCACCCGTTATGGCAACAACTAATTTCATTGGATTTCCTACAAAAAATTTGAAAGGATTATATCGAAATAAACAAAGAAAAAATCAAGGAGAAAAAGAATTCAATCTGACCAGTCACACGAACTGTCTGCTGAAGAAAATTTTAAATGGTACCACAGGTCGGATTCGAACCGACACGCCCTAGGGCAGAAGATTTTGAGTCTACCAAGTCTACCAGTTCCATCACTGTGGCATCAATAACTATTAAAGTGGAGTAGAATAATACAGTAATGAAACTTAAAGTTTTGTTAAATTAGGCAATGCTATCTTTTAAAGATTTACCGACTTTGAATTTAACTGCTTTTCTTGCCGGAATTTGAACCGATTTACCGGTCAAAGGTACTCTAGCTTCTCTAGCAGACCGCTCAACAGTCGTGAATGAACCAAATCCGATAAAGTTTACTGTCTTCCCTTCTTTAAGGGCATCGGTAATCGTTTCAAGGATCGCATTTAATGCTTCATTTGCATCTTTTTTTGATAGACCCGCCTTCTTTGCAACTGCATCAATAAACTCAGCTTTTTTCATTTAAGATTCCTTTTAAATATATATACTGTCAATTCTACAATGATTTTTTTAAAAAAACAAGTTTTTTTTCCAAAAAAAAGCTAAAAGTGCGAAATTTAGGTACTTTGAGAGAAAAACCCCCTAGCGGGAGTAAAAATCTGTTATAATTTTGCTATCGAACGTCTTTAATATTTTCTGCTAAAAGATATGACGTTTTAGGGAGTTTTAGTGAATATTTGGATTATTATTGTTTTTATACTGTTTCTTTACGGTGCATTTTCGACACTCTTTCATTCAGCAGAGGTGGTTGGGCATATTGGTGAAGTTTTTGGTAAAACGAATATAGAGTTTTTTGGTTATCTTGCCTATATTGATCTGTTAGTGTTGTTATATCCGCTTTATAAAGCCTACAAAAAGAGAGATTTGGTTAAAAAACTGGACTTTTATGTCGGGTGGATGATTCTTTTTATCTCGTTAATCGTGCTACAGTCTCTTCTTTTGGAATTTGATCAAAATGGTCGAGTGGGTGTAACATTGAGACTCTTTTTATTGCCTTATATCGGTATGGCAGGATTGTGGTTGTTTTGGCTCTTGACCTTTATGATCGGTTTGGTATTGGTACTGGATGAGATGCCAAGCTATAAAACCATATCAATGAAAAGTCGGGCTTTATATGACTTTATATTAAGTAGTATTAAGAAAATTATCAGCAAAGTCAATAATCCCTTTTTTGATCGTCAAAGCAATGAAGGGATGAGCCAAATTTTGGTCAGACAAAGAAATAGAGGGCAATCAGAAGCGACGATCGTCAAAACTAAGGCACCTAAAAAAATTACCCTCAAAAAAGAGATGCCCAAAAGATTGACTCGTCAACCTAAATTGTTAGATGATGATATCTTATTGGATAGACCGATAGAGGATATCGAGAAGATTGCTCCCAAAGAGAGAGAAATACTGTCTGAAGAACAACCTGTAGAAGCTGAAGAACACCAGAGCGAAACCGAAAATAAAGCAGAACAAGAACATGAGTCGACACTGAAAATCGTTGATGAGTTGAAAATGAATCGAGAACTCATGGATCAGTTGGAAAAAGGTAAGATGGAAGAGCCAGAAGATTTTGCGTTGCCATCGTTGGATTTTCTCCAAAAGCCGCCCAAAAGTTCCAAAAAAGTCGATGAGGTTGAGATTGATCGAAAAGTTCATGAACTGCTGGAAAAGTTGGGACAGTTCAAAATCAGCGGTGAGGTGATGGATATCTATACCGGTCCGCTGGTTACTACCTTTGAGTTTAAACCAGCAGCTCATATCAAAGTCTCCAAAATTCTCAACCTACAAGATGACTTGGCAATGGCATTGAAAGCCGAGACGATTCGGATTCAGGCTCCAATTCCCGGACGTGATGTGATTGGTATTGAGATTCCCAATGACAGTTTTGATACCATCTATCTACGGGATATCTTGGAGAGTGAGTTGTTTACCACCTCGAAATCACCGTTAACCATAGCCCTAGGCAAAGATATCGTCGGTAATCCGTTTATCACCGATCTAAAAAAACTGCCGCATTTGCTGATTGCCGGAACAACCGGTTCGGGTAAGTCGGTCGGAATCAACGCGATGATCCTTTCCTTATTATATAGAAATGACCCGGATCATCTGAAGTTGATGTTGATTGATCCAAAGATGTTAGAGTTTTCGATCTATAATGATATTCCGCATCTGATTACGCCGGTGATTACCGATTCGGCCAAAGCGATTGCGGCTCTCTCTAATATGGTAGGGGAGATGGAGCGGCGTTATAAGTTGATGGCAAAAAGCCGCACCAAAAATATCGAGAATTATAATGAAAAGATGAAAAAAAGCGGCATCGATACGATGCCCTATATCGTTGTGGTTATCGATGAGCTGGCAGACCTAATGATGACCGGAGGTAAAGATGTGGAGTACTCCATTGCTAGATTGGCTCAGATGGCACGGGCAAGCGGTATCCATCTCATTGTCGCGACACAACGTCCGAGCGTGGATGTGGTTACTGGATTGATCAAAGCCAATCTCCCGTCAAGACTAAGTTATCGAGTAGGGCAGCGAGTCGACTCCAAGGTTATTCTGGATGCATTGGGTGCCGATACACTCTTGGGACGGGGGGATGCTCTCTTTACCCCTCCGGGTGCCAATGGACTGGTACGACTCCATGCTCCGTGGAATACCGAAGAGGAGATCGAAGAGATTGTCGAGTTCCTCAAAGAGCAACGTGAACCGGAGTATGATGAACGTTATCTCGTCAGAGAAGAGAGTGAAGGCTTGGTCGGTAAAGGGGTAGTCGGAGAGTTGGATGAACTCTATGAAGAGGCAAAAGAGGTGATTCTTACCGATCGTAAAACCTCTATCTCGTATCTGCAGCGGAAGTTACAAATCGGGTATAATCGCTCTGCCAATATTATTGAACAGCTTCAAGAGATGGGGGTGCTTTCGGCACCAAATAATAAGGGACAGCGAGATATTTTACTGTAGGATGCAAGGTATAGCATCCTCTTAAATTTTGAGTGCATTTAAATGTACCACATGCTTGTCACTGAACTACACAAAGCTCATAAATCCTTCATTTATTGTGTTAGCTAAAGTAACATCATAACTCCGAATCGTTATTATACCGGATAAATAATTTCAACTCAAATCAGGAGAGAAAGTATGTCATTACTTGCTAACTATAAAGCACACACTAAAGAACGTGCGACACTGGGTGTTCCGCCATTACCATTGACTGCGGAGCAGGTAGCTGAATTGGTAGAACTTTTAAAAGAGAGTCCAATTGCCGATCAAGATTACGCGGTAGGTATTTTTAAGAACAACGTACCAGCAGGTGTGGATGATGCGGCTTATGTGAAAGCGGCCTTTTTAAATGATGTGGTTCAAGGAAACGTAAAATGTGACGGGATTGATGCCGTTCAAGCGTGTAAAGTTTTAGGAAGTATGCTCGGTGGATTTAACGTTAAGCCATTGATCGAAGCCCTTAAATTAGATGGTGATATTGCTGATGCGGCAATGGAACAACTCAAAAATACCATTCTTGTATACGATGGATTCAATGATGTTAAATCTATGGCAGACGCAGGTAATGCGAGAGCCAAAGAGATTTTAGTGTCATGGGCAAATGCAGAGTGGTTTACCAACAAACCGGCATTGGCAGAAGAGATTACCGTAACGGTTTACAAAATCCCGGGTGAAACCAACACCGATGACCTCTCTCCGGCATCTGAAGCGTTTACCCGTGCGGATATTCCACTCCATGCGAACTCTATGCTTAGTTCAAGAATGCCAAACCCACTTAAGACCATGGCAGAATTAAAAGAAAAAGGACATCCACTAGCTTACGTCGGTGACGTTGTAGGAACCGGTTCAAGCCGAAAATCAGGTATCAACTCGGTTCAATGGCATATGGGTGAAGATATCCCAGGTGTTCCAAACAAGCGAACCGGTGGGGTGGTTATCGGTTCTATTATCGCTCCAATCTTCTTCAACACCGCAGAGGATTCAGGATGTCTTCCAATCCAAGCTCCGGTTGATGCATTAGAAACAGGAGATGTGATTACTGTTAAGCCTTATGCCGGTGAGATTGTTAAAAACGGAGAAGTAGTTTCTACCTTTGAAATCGCTCCAAATACCCTTCCCGATGAGATGAGAGCCGGTGGACGTATCCCACTCATTATCGGTAAAGGTTTGACTGCTAAAGCAAGAGAAGCCTTAGGATTAGGTCCATCTGATGCGTTTATGGCTCCTGAACAACCGGCAGATAACGGCAAAGGATATACCCTTGCACAAAAAATGGTCGGTAAAGCGTGTGGCGTAGAAGGTGTTAAACCGGGTGTTTACTGTGAGCCAGTTGTAACAACCGTAGGTAGCCAAGATACCACAGGACCAATGACTCGTGATGAGATCAAAGAGTTAGCAGCATTAAGCTTCGGTGCCGATATGGTAATGCAATCATTCTGTCACACAGCAGCGTATCCAAAACCAGCCGATATTAATCTTCAACACACACTACCGGCATTCTGGACAAGTAGAAAAGGGGTTATCCTCCGACCGGGTGACGGTGTTATCCACTCATGGTTGAACCGACTTTGTTTACCAGATACCGTAGGAACCGGTGGTGACTCTCATACACGTTTCCCAATCGGTATCTCATTCCCGGCAGGTTCAGGATTGGTAGCGTTTGCAGGTGTAACCGGTATGATGCCATTGACAATGCCTGAGTCAGTATTGGTACGATTCAAAGGTGAAATGCAACCGGGTATCACACTTCGTGACCTTGTTAATGCGATTCCATACTACGCAATCAAGCAAGGACTCCTTACGGTTGAGAAAAAAGGCAAGAAAAATATCTTCGCCGGACGTGTACTAGAGATCGAAGGGTTAGAGACATTGAAGTGTGAGCAAGCCTTTGAGTTGAGCGATGCATCTGCCGAGCGTTCTGCTGCGGCGTGTACGGTTAAGCTTGACAAAGAGCCGGTGATTGAGTACCTCAGTTCTAACATCGCCCTTATCGAAGAGATGATCAAAGAGGGTTACGATGATGCGGCAACACTTCAACGACGTGCGGACAAAATGAAAGCATGGTTGGCAAATCCAGAGTTGATGGAAGCGGATGCGGATGCCGAGTACGCAGCCGTAATCGAAATCGACCTAAACGAAGTAACCGAGCCGATTCTTGCTTGTCCAAACGATCCGGATGATGTGGCAACACTTTCTGAAATCCTTGCTGATCCAAACAGACCAACCGATAAGATCGACGAAGTATTCGTAGGTTCTTGTATGACCAATATCGGTCTTTTCCGAGCCTTGGGTGAAGTTCTTCGAGGAGAAGGTGCGGTCAAAGCGAAACTATGGGTCGCTCCACCAACCAAAATGGATGAGAAACAACTTACCGAAGAGGGTTACTATGCGGTATTCGGTACAGCGGGTGCAAGAACCGAGATTCCGGGATGTTCACTCTGTATGGGTAACCAAGCTCAAGCAGGAAAAGGTGCAACCGTATTTAGTACTTCAACACGAAACTTCGATAACCGACTTGGTAAAGATACCAAAGTTTATCTCGGTTCAGCAGAGGTTGCAGCGGTAGCGGCTCTTCTTGGAAGACTTCCAAATGTAGCCGAGTATATGGAGATCGTGAACAAAAAGATCACCGACAAAAACAAAGACAGCGTCTACAAATACCTTAACTTCGACCAAGTTTCAGCCGATGAGCTTGAGGCGATGGTGAAGTAATTACTTCTTTAATTTAAAACTCATTCAGACTCGTTCCACCTCTCCTGAGGTGGGATGGCTACACTTTGTCAAATGTGCGGTTTGACGCTAATTTTATCTCGAACAATATCCAGTATGTTTTAAATTTTATAATTACACCTTTGATTTAAGGGGCATTATAGTTTGAGAAAAATATGGCGGCACACCTCGATAAAGTGATGAATGAAATAGCAGAGCGTGATGAGGAGTAAAAGCCGTCCTTAACAAAACCTTGGTGATAATTCTTGCGTATTAAATCACTAAGGTCAATATATTTATGAGAAAAACCAAAATTGTTATTACATTAGGTCCGGCGACCTCTTCGCCTGAGATGATTGAGAGATTGATCCGACGCGGAGTCAATGTCTTTCGTCTGAACTTTTCGCATGGGGATCATGAGACCCATGCCGATAATATCCACATGATTCGCAGCGTATCAAAAAAGTTAGATAAAGAGGTGGCTATCCTTCAAGATATCTCCGGTCCCAAAGTCCGTATCGGAAAGATCGACGGTGTTTTGAAACTTGACAAAGGGGATATCATTACTCTTGCTAAAGAGGAGAATGACGATGACCCTCATACTTTGGCACTCTCTTACCCACTGATTATCGATATGGTGAATATCGGTGAAGAGGTTTTCTTTGCCGATGGAACGCTGCAAACGGTTGTAATTGATAAAAGTGAAGATTCACTGGTATTGAAGTTGCTCAATGAGGGAGAATTAACCTCCAAAAAAGGGGTAAACTTTCCAAAAACCAAACTCAATATCTCAGCGATTACGGAAAAAGACGAATGGGATATCGCGTTTGGAGCGACACAGGGGATTGATATCGTCGCACTCTCTTTTGTGCAAAGTCCAAAAGATATTCTTAAAGCCAAGCAGATCATGGCAAAACACTATTTTGATCCTTTTATTATTGCCAAAATTGAGACTAGTGAGGCGATTGCCAATCTGCGGGAGATTCTTGAAGTCTCGGATGGAGTGATGGTCGCACGGGGAGATTTGGGAGCCGAGTTTGGCGTAACAAAACTGCCACGTATCCAAAAACATATCATCGCCGTCGCTAATGAGATGAATAAACCTTCGATTACGGCAACGCAGATGCTCACCTCTATGATAGATAATCCTTTTCCGACCCGAGCAGAAGTGAGTGATATTGCCAATGCTGTTTATGACGGTACCGATGCGGTGATGCTCAGTGATGAGACGACCATTGGTAGTTTCCCGATTCAAGCTGTAGCAGTATTGCATGATACTATTAAAGATGTCGAGAAGGATTATCCTTACTTTAAAACATTTCAATCGGTTGATGAGTCTGATGCTATCTCCAAAGCGGCAGTCGAGTTAGCCAAAAATCTTAACAAAGAGGCTCTCGTCCCGTTTACCATGTCGGGAATGTCGGCTCAAACCCTTTCAAAATATCGACCGAAGCAGAGTATCTATGCCGTATCGCATTCGCTGAAAACACATCGACGGCTCAATCTGATCTGGGGTGTGCGTCCGCTCTTTGTGATGGAGGATATTAAAAATCCTACCAAGCTGCTGTATGATTTTGTGATCAAAATTCTTGATGAGAAGCGTATCGACCCACATAAACGTTTTATCGTCACGATAGGCTCCACGACCGGTAAAAGAGGTTCTACCAATTTGATCCGTATCCTTAACAAAGAGGGAATGGAAGCGGTATTGGCTTCGGAGTTTTAGATGTTGAGTCCCATTGAAAATTTTACGATCAAACCGTTAGAAGAGAGTCGTTATATCCATCCGGTCATGCTGCACTATACCCAAGGTGAGATCGACAAAAAATGGGAAGCGGTCAAATCGCACGATAGTGTGGCGGTACTGCTGTACCACCGAACCAAACGGGCATTTGTCGTTGTCAAGCAGTTTCGAGCAGCAGTTTATATGCACCACTCCAATTATGAGATGACTTATGAACTCTGTGCCGGTATTGTGGATAAAGAGACATCTCTCCAACAGATTGCCAAAGAGGAGATCGATGAGGAGTGTGGTTATGAGGTGTGTGTAGAAGAGATCATGGAAATTACTTCATTTTTTACCAATGTCGGTATCAGCGGAGCGAAGCAGTCACTCTTTTTTGCAATAGTGGATGAGACGATGCGTATTCATGAGGGAGGTGGGATTCATGATGAGGAGATCGTTTTGGATTTCATTCCGCTTGAAGATGCCAAAGCGTTTATCTTTGACACTACGAAAGCAAAGACACCGGGATTGATGTTTGCCTTTTATTGGTTTTTTGAGAATTATTCAGATATTTAATGCGTCAACTGCATAAGTGTTCGCATGGTTCCATGATCCCCCTAGTCCAGCCGTAAAGATTAGCGTTCCGTAAAGTGTATGCACCAATGAGACCACGAAAGTCGAATGGGTGCGGGCATAAATCGACGCAAATATCCATCCGCCGCATGAGACAGGCTTGACTGTTAAAGAGATGCCCATATCGATGAAAGAAAAAGGTACGGTAGACCAACTCCTGTGGATAGACTGAGAGCAGGGGATAAAAGAGAATAATCAGCAGCCAAAGCAGGGGATTGGTTTTGATCAGGGAGAGGAAGTGATCGGGTATAAAAAGATACATCGAGAGTAATAACCTGAGTTTGACGGAGTATTATAGTCACAGTTTTACGAGGTTTTTCATAGGTAAGGCAGATTTTTGCAGGACTAGCTAAAGCTAATTCAAAAAAATCTAACGCAGT
>JACXUN010000008.1 GCA_014763905.1 Campylobacterales bacterium | reverse complement strand
TACCGTTACCTTGCCGTTGCAACTCGATAGTTCCACCCCCTTTGATAGGCGGCAGCGGAGCGTCATAATACTGCCCAATCGTTTGAGCAAAATCCTCAAACCGTACTATCGAACTGTTGAGACTAAAAAGTGAACTAAAACTCCCCTCAAACAGTGCCGTCTCTTCACCGATCTTCAGTTGACCATTGGCAAACTGGGTCGTGACCGGATTATAATTACAGCTAAGACCCACACCGTCATTTTGAAACGCAATCGCATAACGGTTCGGATTGATCTCAACTTTTCCACTCAGATTCTGAAGAGCTTTGAGTTTGAGATGCGGACTCAAACGCTTCAACCAGCTCTGTTCTGGTACCACACCGGTATAATTGACCGTATAGGGTTGACGCAGAGACATATTGGCTTGTAGATTCAAAAGATCGGAGTAGATATTCAGATCGATTCGAGAGTTGGAAACCCGTTGAAGATCCAAAGCGGCTTTGCCGGTTAATGCTCCTCTCGCCTGCTGAAGCTCGGCAGGGAGGAAGGGGAGGATTTGATACATCGCAACCGGCTCTTTGCTATATAACTGTAAAGCGGCTTTTTCATATCCCTGTGTCTCAAATGTTCCTTTGATTTTGGTCGACTCCAACGCTACCGTCAACTGTTCCGGTGTCCCTGTATAACGGATAGTTAGATTTTTGAGCAGCGGTGTCGCGATATTTTCAGGAATATTACGGATCGCATTGATCTTCACCTCACCCGAGTAGGTTGCCTCTGTTTCGGTACGATTGAAATCGATTTCTACTTTGTTTTCAATATCCGCATCACTCGCATAATCCATAGCACCCTTTGCCGTCGAGGTGATCGTGATAAAGTGATCATTATAACGATAATCCATATGATGTTTCACATTTTTGAGATCAACATTAAATTCACTCTGTGTCAGTTTCAAAAGCTTAGGCACCGTATGATTGATATCGACCCATACTCCTTCATGATTGACGGAGACTTTCGCCGGCAGTCGTTTTAATTTCTTTTGATTCAGCGGCAGATGATAGCGTTCAAAGAGATGCTTTTTGATCACCAAATCACCCTCTCCATAAAACATGGAGTCCTTGATATACCCTTTCTGAGTCGTTGAGGCGAAACTGGTATCGGTCGAGATCACCGCCTCATCAGCACGATAGGCAAAACCATTTTGAGGATCAATCACTACTGATTGAGCAACGATATAGGTATGATCCAATGTCATTGGGTCATACGTGGTCGATTTCATGGTCGCCGTAAACTGTTTGATTCGGATATCTTCCACCAGTGATTGATGCCTATCATTATCCGAAGAGAGCTGCGTCTTATTTGATGGAACAGTAGATCTCATATCTTGGCGTAAAGCCCGTACAAAACGGGTAATCGCTTTGGGATCAATCTCCAACAACCTTACATGATCCAAAAGTAATCGACTCTTTTTAACACTCCCTCTAATGTCCAGTTGAGCCATATCGGTCAACAGTGTCATATTGATCAACTCGTTATTAACTGCCAAAGAGGAACTAATTTCCAAATTATTACTACCCAGATAAAAATCCGAGATATTGATATCATAGTAACTAAAAGGATTTGCCGTCAGTTTGATCTGATTGATCACGATATCAAATAAAAGCCGACTCTCCTCTGCATCCTCGCTCGCCGGAAAAGCAGAAAGCATCTCCATAATCGCAGGTGGTTCCGCACCATCAATCTCCAACTGTGTCAAATTGATTTTTCCCTCGACTAACGCAAAAGGGTTCCAGTGTACTTTGGCATGTTCCAGCAGTGGTTTATTACTATATCTTAACCGCTCAATCTCAATGCCGGTAAAGAGGTTTCCCGATATCTTCTCATAACTGATATTATGCTCTTTGAGCATATCGGCGGCAGCGATATGGATGGTCTTAGAGTCGGTAATCAGATAGAGCAGTACGATAGTAATCAAGATCAACACTTCGATCAATGCCAGAGTCCAGTAAAAAAAACGTATCAAAACGACTGTCCAATCTGAAAATGAACCGCATTTTCACTATAATCGGCAATATTGAAACCAAAATCCAGTTTAAACGGTCCTACCGGTGTCATATATCGAAATCCAAATCCGGCAGATCGAACAATCTCCTCCGAAAACTCCCAAACCTTTTCACTGCCGGATATCATGGTATTGTCTGAGAAAACACCAAAATGCAGACTTTTATATAGTGGAAAATTGACCTCCATGCTGAGGTTTGTCATACTCATTCCGCCCAGTTCTGACGGCTTGGTGGCACTGTTGGTAATTCCGATGCGTTGATAACCATAAGCACGATTCGAGAAAGCTCCTCCGGCAAAAAACTTTTTGGATTCAGGGAGTCGATTATCATACACCTCTATGACACCAAAACGTCCTACTGCCGAAAGGGTAATCTCCGAAAGCGTATAGATCGCCCGCAGCTCATCGGTGTATTTGAGATAGGTCGTACTATCAGGTGAATAAGGAAGTCCATACTCCATCTCGTGGGAAAAGTAGATTCCCTCCATTGGATTGACTTTAGAGTCGCGGCGATCATAAATGATCTTGATAAAAGGATAAATGAGAAAAAAGGCACGATCATCCGAAATCTCTCGGTTTTCAATTCCAAATCCCATACCGTGCAGCCAATTACTCTCAGTATGATGAAGATAGAACCGATCATACGCTACCTTTTCATCGAAGTTATGAATATTTTGCTCCTCTTGATATCCGACACTGTTCTGAAAATCAAGATGATAATCTCCGATCTCCAGCAATGCCGGATTGAAAAAATTATTTTCGATCCACTTTTGCTTATCGGAGTAGAGCAGATCAAACGCCAATTTTCTCGCTCCACCGTAGAAGTTTCGATACTCCCAGTGGTATTTGGCTTGAAACTTCAAATCGGTTGCATAACCGACACCGACACGGGAGTGCTGCTGGTGTTTGAGCTCTTTGAATCGGACATCGACCGGAATGATATCGCTATATTTGGCTTGGTAAACCATATGGAGATTGTCAAATGCCTCTAGTGCATAAAGGGACTCATAGCTCTCTTTGATCTTCTCCAGACTAAATCGATCCCCTTTTTTGAAATGCAAACGAGAGAAGATTACATCATCATCGATACTGCTTTCATCAGAACTTGCCGTCACCTCGCCAAAATGACAATAGTCCCCTTTATCCAATGTGATCACAATATCGGCACGATACTTTTCCAGATCAACATAGGCTTTGGTATCCAATTTATAGAGACAGCGTCCTTGATTGAGCAGCAGTTTACGAATCTCAGACTTGGTATCACTGAAATCTGCCGCTCGGAAACGTTTACCTTTTTTGAGCTTGACCGCCTCTTTGATTTCGACATCACTCTGAATGGTAATAGTGGCGATCTTGATATAACGATTCTCTTGAATATGAAAGTGAATCCCCGCTTCATCAATTGGGTCATGAGTCACATTGACATCATAAAAGCCCTCTTTTTGGTAATAGAGGGTTAAAAGTTCATCCAGTTTAGGAATTAAGAGGGCATTGATGGTACTTTTCTTCTCTTTCCAAAAAGCAAAGCGAGAAGGCTTTTCGGCAGTGACCAGCTCTTCAAGCTCTGAGGTACCGATCAGTTTATTACCGTCAAAGGTAATCACAATAGGCTGATCCTTATTTTTTGCCTCCAACCAAAGAGAAAGGACGAATAGAAGCAGCAGAGTTGTGATCGTTTTTTTCATTAATTATTCATAAAGGGTTATTGACGAATTTGACCGTTTCCATACAGTTTAAACTTATAGGTGGTGAGTTCATTGATACCCATCGGACCTCGGGCATGGAGTTTATTGGTCGAGATACCGACCTCGGCACCAAAACCAAACATTCCCCCATCTGTAAATCGTGTACTGGCATTGACATAGACACACGCCGCATCGACCGCATTCATAAACTTTTCGGCAACGGTATAGTTTTCGGTAATGATCGCTTCAGAGTGTCCCGAACCATACTCCGCAATATGAGCTATCGCCTGATCAACTCCGTCAACTACTTTGAGATTGAGTTGATTGGCAAGATATTCGGTACGATAATGCTCATCCGTTGCCAAATCGATGAAGATCACCTCTCGGGTTCGGCTACATCCTCTCAGCTTGGTTCCCGCATCGACAAAAGCTTTATAGAGTGACGGCAGTATCTCTTTGGCGATACTTCGATCGACCAGCAGGGTCTCCATCGCATTACAGACACCCGGACGCTGACACTTAGCATTGAGTGCGATACTGATTGCTTTTTTGGGGTCGGCATGGGCGTGAATATAGGTATGGCAGAGTCCCTTATCGTGTTTCACCACCGGTACCGAAGCATTTTGGGAGATGTAGCGGATCAATCCCTCTCCGCCTCTTGGGACAATGAGATCGACATATTGATCCTCTTTGATCAATTTGGCAACCCCTTCACGGGAGCTATCAGGAAGAAGTGAAATAATCTCTTTTGGAAGATCATTTTTAATTAAGACCGATTGAAGAATTTTGGCAATAGCCCGGTTGGACTGTTCTGCCTCTTTTCCCCCTTTGAGGATGGCAACATTGCCGCTTTTGAAACAGAGTCCGGCGACATCAGAGGTAACATTCGGACGCGATTCATAGATCACCCCGACCACACCGATTGGTACCGATACCTTTTCGATACGAATATTCTCCTCATTGACCCATCCTTCTAAAACTCTGCCGACCGGCTCTTTGAGAGCCGCAATTTCACGCAGTGATTGGGCAATCGCCCATACCCGCTTCTCATCCAGCAACAATCGGTCAAGCAGTGCCGAATCGAGTCGATTTTCCTGCCCTGCTTGCATATCTTTTTGATTCTCATTGACGATATAAGCAGACTGTTCTACTATGGCATCCGCCATCTGATTTAAAATTTTATTTTTTCTTTTACCGTCTAATGTGGCGATCACCTGCATCGATGACTTGGCTTTTGCCAAAAACTCTTGCATATCATACTCCCTTTAATCAATTGAGGAAGTATTATATCGAGTTTTATGTAAGGCTACCCCAAAATCGACGTTATATCGACCCCTGTTCGATCATCCCGTCGGCTACTTTTCTAAATCCGGCGATATTGGCTCCAATCACCAAATCACCTTGGCACTCAAACTCTTTGGAGGTGTTATAGGCGGTATTGAAGATATCCCGCATAATCCCTCTCAGCTTGATATCAACCTCATCAAAACTCCACTGTTCCATGCTGGCATTTTGACTCATCTCTAGCTGAGAAGTGGCTACCCCGCCGGCATTCGCCGCTTTGCCCGGACTAAACAGCATCTTGCTTTGTCGGATATACTCTAACGCATCGGGAGTGGTCGGCATATTGGCTCCCTCATTGATCAAAATACAGCCGTTTTTCTCCAAGGTTTGGGCATCCAACAAGGTCAATTCATTCTGTGTCGCACTCGGAAAAGCCACCTCACACGGTATCTGCCAAACCGCGTGAGCATCTTTTGGATACTGTGAAACGGGGATATAGTCACAATCTTGATGGAGTTTGGCATACGCCTCTAATGAGTCATGATTGATCTCTTTGACCGCTTTAAGCGTCTGAAGATCGATCCCTTTTTTATGATAAATCATTCCACGGCTATCAGAGCAGCTTACCGGTATCGCCCCAAAATCATAAAGTCGCTCGATGGTATAGATCGCCACATTTCCGGATCCCGATACGGTACAGATTTTGCCTTTAAGTGTTTGATCGTTGACATTTAAAAAATCTTCGGCAAAATAGACCGATCCGTATCCAGTTGCCTGCTTACGTACTCTCGAACCACCCCAGTTGAGTCCTTTGCCGGTTAAAATTCCGTCAAACTCTCCGGTAATCTTTTTGTATTGTCCAAAAAGATAGCCGATCTCTCGTCCCCCTACCCCGATATCTCCGGCAGGAATATCGCGATTGTTGCCGATATATTTATAGAGTTCACTCATAAAGGCTTGACAAAACCGCATAATCTCCCCATCGCTTTTGCCTTTGGGATCAAAGTTGCTGCCCCCTTTGCCTCCGCCGATCGGCAGTCCGGTCAAAGCATTTTTGAAAATCTGTTCAAAACCCAAAAATTTAATAATACCCAAATTAACACTTGGATGGAATCGGAGTCCGCCTTTATAGGGTCCAATCGTAGAGTTGAATTGAACCCGATAGCCGACATTGGTCTGAATCTTACCTTGATCATCCATCCAGCAGACACGGAAGATAATGGTACGTTCCGGTACCACAATACGCTCCAAGATATTATGATCCAGATAACGCGGATCCTCATTGAGAAGTGGAAGCAGCGAATAGAACACCTCATGTGTTGCCTGATAAAACTCATTTTGTCCTGGACTGCACTCTTGAATGCAGTTGAGTACACTCTGTACCCGTTCTGTAATCTTCATATTTGACTCCTATTGGGAACCTCTACAAACCCCTATTCCAAAGAGAGTACGAAAAATCATGCACTCAATCCATGAAATGGACGCTTGCGTTTGCATGGTGTAGGAGTACTCTCTTTGGAATAGGGGTTTGAAGAATTTTCCTTATTTCAATATTTGCTCTTGTCCCAGTCGGTAGAGAGCGAAATCATATTTTACCGGATCATCGGCATCAAACACTTTCAACCTTGCGGTGAGTTCCAGTGCTGCTTTGAGATCATAACTTTTTCGTTTTAGCAGTCCCAAACGTTTTGAGAGATGAAAAGTATGCGTATCTAAAGGCATAATGAGATCTTTTTTATCAATCTTCGACCAGAGTCCCATATCGAGATGATCCCGACGCACCATCCATCGCAGATACATCATATAACGTTTATAGGTACCGGCACGACTCACCGTTTGGGGTACTCTGCCGACCAAAAAATCATACCCCCTGCTCTCATAGGGATAAACCCGTCGCAAAGTTTCGATAAAGTGCCACAATCCTTCTAAGATGGCATGATCAGATCGATACCCATGATAAAATATATCCTCAATCGTCCCAATTTCACGCAAACGTTTCAGTGCGATAAACAGAACTGCAATATCTTCGGCATTTTGAAAACGGTAATAGTGTGCGGTAAGTGATTCTCGAATCGTCTCTTCCTTGGCATCCAACAGCTTAAAATCCAAACTATCAAGAAACTGAACAATCAGTTTCGCATTACCGTAACCAAACAACGCACAGATCAAAGCAATCGACTCATCCCGATATCGTGAAGCGACCAGCAGCGGATCGGGTCGTTCATAAGAGAGTTCATCTGTTTGGTTTCGATTCGCTACTTCATCATCGAGCATTTTTTGAATCGATATCATGAGATAGCTACAGCGAAATTAATTTCAGCGGGTTCATATGTTTGTTATTTTTGGTCACTTCAAACATCAAGGTACTGTTAACCTTACCGATTACCGTTCCTTTGCCAACCGGTTTTCCGACATGGATACCCGGTGCAAGCCGTGACAGTTTGGCATAGATTGTATGCAGCCGATTGGCATGTTCGATAATAACTACCTTACCTAACATCCCGCCGCTATCCTCTGCAAAGACGATTTTTCCATCGAGTACACTTTTGACTTTGGAGCCTTTATAGGGAGCTTTAAGCGTAATCGATTTATTGAAAATTTTAAATTTGTAAATCGGATCAATATAGCTTCCAAACTTTTTGATCAAGATTGACCCGCTCATCGGCGAAATAGTTTTCCCGCCAGTATAGCTGGCAACCTGAGTCGCCGATTCCGATACGGCACGCTGCTGAGCCTCTTTTTTGGCTTTGGCTTCTTCTTGTTGATTCTGCTTGACTATTTTGAGCTGAGAGAGTTTATTTTGTAAACTTCGGCGGCTCTCTCGAATCTTGTCAAAACGTTTTTTATAGATCGCTTGATCCCGTGCCAACTCGTTGATCAGCTGATTCTGCTGCCCTTTTTTCTCTTGATATTCATCTCGCTCTTGTTTATACTGCTTCAACGTTTTTTGAATATCGGCTTGTTTCTCGGTAAAATAACTCTCTTTGGTTTTGAGTTTATCAATCTCCTCTTTGAGCAGCGTAATGGCACGGTCATTCTCTTTGGCATAGACACCGTAAATCTCTTGGAGCATGACCGATTCTGAGGTTTGTTGATCCATCTCTTCTAGTGCCAATGCCATACTGAATTTGTCAGCAACCAATGCGACGAACTTCTCTTTTTTCTCCGCAATATCAACGGTTAGTTTGGCAAGTTCACCCTCTACCTCTTTTTGCTTCTCTTTGAGATTTTCATACTCCCCTTGGCTCTTTTTGATACGATCTTCTAGTGTTGCTAACTTCTGATCCAACTTTTTCTGTTTGCTTTTCGCATCGAGAATCTTTTTAGCCACCGAAGAGAGCTTATCATCCATCTTGTCATACTCGACTTTGGTTGAACTCAGCTCTTTTTGTTTCTGTTCGATCTTTTGATCAATCGATACTGCCCCAAGACCCAGCGTAATCACCAGCCAAGAGAGTACTATTCGTCTCATCATGACTCTACTCCTCTTTGACGTTGATAACCACTAAGAAGACCGCCACCATCGCAATCGCAATCGATGCCATGATCAAACTAAAGATATCATAAGCCGAAAAAAGTTTATCGATATTGTCTTTGAGTATCGCAATATTACTCCCTCTGACCCAGCTGTTTTGGATGATATAAAAGATTGCACTCGCCAACATCGCAGAGATAATCGCATCGATAAAAGCCAAATTGATCAACACTTTACTTCGCAAAAAGAGAGAAGCCCCAAAAATATTCATTACCTTCATACGATCGGCGTGGAGATAGTTCCATACCTCCATCTGCTTAATAATCAAGAAAAAGCCCAACATCGACATAAAGATAATAAAGGTCTGAAACGAAAACTTGATAAAAGAGAAGAGTCCATAGTTCGACCGATGTACCGTATCAAAGGTCTCAACTCTGGCTACCTTATCACTTTTGAGAAAGTTCTGTTTGACTCCCTCTAGCCCTTCATCATCGAGATAGCTATCCAGTTTGATCGAGTAAAAATTCGGCATACGCTCATGAATCGTGGTCACTTTATCTTTGTTGAGCGTGGTATCGACACGGCTGACGATACTCTCTTTTTCAATCTCAGCAACCCTATAGACATGTGAATCCCACGCCTTGAAGTCATCGATACTCATCTCATCTTTGGCGACAACCAACATCGCATACCCGTCACGGAGACTCTCTTCATAATTTTTAGTCGCCCGGTCAAAGACGATAAAAAACTCCAATCCCAATAGAATCGCCACCAAAGGAAAAATAATGGAAATATGCTGTTTAATGAACCTCATGAACTTTCCCTTTGCTATCGATTTGAAGATGTTTATACGGGATATTGAAGATGGTCGGAATACGGTGGGTCACCACCACCACGGTCGTATCCAGCTGCTGGCAGGCATTCTCCAGCAGATCCCAGATCACATTGGAAGAGTACTCATCCAAGTTTCCTGTCGGCTCATCGGCAAGAATCAAAAAGGGATTTTTGGCTAACGCCCGGGCGACCCCTACTCGCTGCTGCTCCCCACCGGAGAGTTCAAGCGGATATTTATGCTCTTTACCCGAAAGCTTGACGTGATGCAATAATCGTTTTGCTTGAGTCGCCTGCACCTCTTTGGAGTATCCGGCAATCCACAACGGCAGCACTACATTACGCTCTACCGTCCACTCATTGATCAGACGATAATCTTGAAATACAATCCCCAGATGGGTTCTCAGCTCTTGTAGTTTGGGCTTCGTGATAGTTAACATATCGAGTCCGCCCATAATTAGTTTACCCTCAACCGGTTTGAGATTGCCGTAAAAGGACTTAAGCAGTGTCGATTTTCCACTACCGCTGGGTCCTGTAATAAAGACAAACTCTCCCTTTCTAACACTGAAAGTGGCATCACTAATAATCTTCTCCTCATTATCATAGGTGAGAGAGAGATTTCGAGCTAAGATGATATTAGACATTCAAGTACTCCTTAATCTTTAGATGCGTTTTATAATTGGTCAATGTTTTTACAGGATTGGAGCCAAAATAGTAACTCTCATTTGCATCTATCCAGATATATTTTTGTTCAGGTTTATCAAAGCTACCGAATGCCAATTTTAACAGAATAGAACTTTCACTTACTCTATATATCCGCTCAAAGTGGATAAAAAAGTCCCCTAAAAGGATAGGTTCCTTATGAAACTGTTCTAATATTTTATCTTTATATTTTATATTGTTAAAGCCAAAATCAAAGCTCAATTCCCTAGGCTCAGACTCCTCCATCGATCGGACAATGACATCATAGATATCCTTCTCTTGACGCAGCCATCGGGCTTCATATTTACTGGTGATTCCCAGTGCTTGATTTTTTCGGATTTCCAATGCCGTATAAGGTACCTTCTCTCCCAAAAAAGTATCCAACGCATACCAAAAATAGTTATAACTGTCAGTTCTTAGCTCTAACGTTCCTGTTTTTTGAAGTACTCGCATTGACTCCGCTACAAAACTGGATGAGATCACCCGACGATGAGGCTTTTTGTCCCAAGGTACCGGAAAATGGACAAAAATTTGTTCACAACTATTAGAAGAGATCATCTCCAGTAAAAGTCTCGCATCATAATTGACTACCCAGATATTTTGTAACCCTTGCAGCTTAATCTGCCGTAATACCTGTTGAGCTGAGGGAGTATGAATCTCTATCCCGATATAGAGTTTATCGGGATTGTTTTGTGCCTGATAGAGCAGATGTTTTCCGGAACCAAATCCCACCTCTATCGCAATCCGATCAAACGGAAATGTGATATCAATAAAGTCTTCAATACGTTTCTCATACTGATTTGCCAAAACAGCTTTGGCTTTATGGATTGTAATGTTTGAACCGGTTACCTCCAGCGACAATCCCTCTGCTATATCACCGATCGCCTGCTTCAAGAGATTAACCTTAAGCGGTCGAGTTATCTTTTCATATTTAAGCAGCCAATCAGTTTTACTCTTTTTGATCTGAAGCAGAAACTGTTCACCGTCCAATGCAACCCCAACCATTTCATCCTGTCCATTCATTGCTTCTGCACGAAACAGTATCTCTGTTTCACCGTATTTTCCTGCTTGGATACGAGAAGTATCAAATGGTTTTACCCTAATATGTGGCATTTAGCTCCCTATCTCTACCGTTTTGATGATGACCACTTGACTCGGAATCGATGTACTGCCGTCAAAGCCTATCGCCTGCACCCGGTAGATATAGGTATTGTTTGGTGTTACATAGTTATCCACATACTCAGACATCAACCGACTCTCTACATTGCCGATGATATTATAGGTCTGGCTATCGTTAACCGCACGCTCAATACGATACCGTTTGACCCGTTTATCTTCATGCGGTCGCCAAATCAATTTAATCACATTATTAGTATACTGTTTCCCTTGGAAGAAACCAACCTGAGGAAGCGGTGCCAAAGTCCGCAACTCAATCATCTGCCCATGAACAGACTCATAATCGCCTCGAATAGTCGTAAAAGTATAAGTGTAGTTACTATTCTCTTGCAGATTGCTATCCACATAGTGTGAAGCAAATGGACTGTTGATCGTCGCGATTTTCGTTAGCTGTTTGCTTCCTGATGAGGGTTGGGGATAGGCTTCGCTCCGATAAATATTGATTCCGTCAATATGCTGTTCATAGAGTGGCTGCCACTCAAATCCTACCGCGGTATTGTCCACCATATATTTGACACCGTACATTTTCGGCAAATTGACATCCAAACCGTGGCTCTGTTGCATCATCGCACTGGGATTACAACCGCTCAGTAACAGTGCGGAAGTAGTCATCAATGACATTAGGGTTAATCTTCTCATATATCTCTCCTTCATTAAAGTTTTGATCAATAAAATTTTGCATATCCGGGAAAAGAGGTGCGATAAACGACATCGCTTGATTAGTAACAGGATGCGTTAGATATAGTTTATATGCGTGCAGATAAACTCGATCAATTGTATCTTGTTTGCTCTTAAACCCATATAAAGCATCTCCGAGGATGTGGCGACCCAAACTCTGGAGATGAACCCGTATCTGGTGGGTGCGTCCGGTAAAGAGCTTCACCGCGATCAGCTCAATCTGCTTCTCACTCTCTGCCAATTTATAAAAAGCCGACATCGCCTCCTTACCTTCAGCTACGATATCCATTTTGAGACGGTTGTTACGATTACGCCCAATTGGTTTATCAACGATACCCGAAGATTTAAGCGGATAGTCAATCAGTGCCAAATAGTAACGCCCCATACTTTTATCACGCAGCTGTTCACTGAGATGGACATGAGCTTCATTGGTTTTGGCAATGACCAATGCACCGGTGGTCTCTTTGTCAATACGATGGACGATACCGTGACGCTCCTCACCGGCAATAGTCGAGAGGGAAATACCCCGATGCATCAACCAATCAACCAGTGTCGGCTCTTTGACCGACGGAGCGGGATGCACCACTAACCCTGCTGGTTTGTTCACCACCAATAGGTGATCATCTTCATAGATTACCTCTACATCAAAATCGATGGCGACCGGCTCTTTGGGAACCACTTCTTTAAAGGTATAGGCAATCGTCACTCCGGCTTTTAATTTATAACCGGTCTTGGTGATGGTCTTGCCGTCAACGGTAACCATTCCCTCTTTGATCAACTGTTCTACTTGATTTCGGCTCTGTGCAATATGATGGGTCAACAGCCTATCAAGCCGTCCGCCCTCTTGTACTACAAACGCTTGTTTACTCTCCAACGCTTCTTCTCTACTTCAGTTACTATTTTTGGAAGTCTCTAAAAATCTCTCCTTCACTATGCACTCTTTGGAATATAAAGGTTTTTTAAAGGTTTTCTTTCTTTCATTATTATGGATATAATTATACAATAATAGTTCAGAATAAAAAAAGATAAGGTTGATTCATGAAAAAACTATTGATAATCTTAACGATTTTAACCATTGCTTTACCGGCTGGAACCATTAAACCGCATGTTATGGGAGCTAGAGATCATCCTCCTCGACATTATGACCACAGTGTCGGCAGCGGGCGACATCACGATACACTCTTCTCTACCTTTGAAGCTACTGCAGAAATCAGCAGTGTGATTTCAATTGGTGCCTCATCCGAAGCCACGACCTATGGCGATCATCCACCGCATTATCGTCATGCTCTAAACTTCATTGATGAAAATCGTATTGAGATTACCCAAGATATGGCAAAAGCAGAAGGTGAGCATCTCAAAACACTCTTGACCATGATTGATCTCAAATCCGATACCCAATCCCTCTTGGCGATTCAATCTGATTTTGACACCCTCAGCCAACTCAGTGCCGATGAACTGCTAACCCGTCTCAAAGCGATGCAGAGTTAATGAGCCATCCCAGATTTTTTGCCCTGATTATCGGTACCGAAATATTAAACAGACGGCGGCAAGATAAACATTTCGCCTTTGTCAGCGAAGCACTTGCCCGATACGGACACCGACTTAGCGGCTCATTCGTGATTGAAGATGATCCACAGCTGATTATCCAGACCCTTCAATTTATCGCCGCTCAATCCGATACGGTACTCTTGAGTTTCGGCGGTATCGGTTCAACGCCGGACGACTATACCCGTCAAGCCGCCGCTACCGCTCTCTCAAACGGAGAACTCTATCAACACGAGGAAGCCTTGAGCATTATTCAGGAGCGATTTCAAGGTGAAGCCATACCCGATTATGCCCTGGAGATGGGACAATTCCCGAAGGATGCCCAAATATTAGAAAACCCATTCAATAAAATGCCGGGATTTTCTCTCCAAGACCGCTTCTTCTTTATGCCCGGTTTTCCTTCGATGAGCCATCCGATGACGGAATATATTCTCCAAACCTACTTTGCCATCCAGCGGGTCACTTACCGCTACACCCTGACCGCCCTCTGCAAGGAGAGCCAACTCATCGAAATCATGAAACAGGTTCCTAAAGAGGTGGAACTCTCTTCACTGCCTAAGTTTTACAGTGACGGGTGGAAGACGATTATCTCAGTCGCATCAGAAGATCAAAAAGCGGCAGAAGCAAGCTTCGCTCTCTTTACCAATGCATTAGATGAGATGAAGGTTTATTATAGTCTAGGAGAATAGACGGCAGGTCGGGTTCCCCAGATCCCGACATTAAAAATTAAGGAGCTACCCGCATATCCTTACCATCATATGCCGGTGAAAAAGTAGCCAATACCACGCTGGCATCAGCATCTACATTTTCTGCCCAGTGATAGACACCTTGCGGGATAACCACCACATCACCTTCTTGGAGAGGAACTTCATGATCTTGGAAATGGATAACCCCTTGACCTTTTAACCTGAGTTCGACGGGATATCATAGTCACAGAAGCCTAAAAATAGGTAAGATTTGAAAAATCAAAATTCGTAGGACTAGCCGTAGCTAATTCAA
>JACXUN010000154.1 GCA_014763905.1 Campylobacterales bacterium | reverse complement strand
GGTTAGAATGACACTCTTATTAAAAGTGATTTTTTTAATATAATAAATTAATAAATATTCTTTTTTGTTAAAAAAAATACCAAAAAATTAATAACCTATTTCATTAATCCGATCTGTTTTAAAAAGGGACGAATATCTAATGATTTTTCGGAAAACTTTTGAATAACAATCTCCAGATGCCCATTTTCTGGGATCCACTCTTCTAAATGAGAAAGTCCATAATCTTTTTCACCTTTGGTTAAACCTTTATATTTAGGTAGCTCATGTTTTATAATTTCTACGGTTTTTGTCATTGGGATTCCTTTACTTTGGGATATATTAATCGAAACTTTTAATCATATCAAGTTATAGATGTAAAATAGATATAATAGTTTGTCTAATTCATATGCTTAAAAAAATTATAATCTCTTGCTTTAGTGGAGATGATACTATATTAATGGTATAATCGCGGGCTTAAAACAGATAATCTGAGCAGTAGGAGATAGATATATGGAATTGATATTGATTGCAGTTGGTGTTCTAGTCGGAGCATTATCAGGATTTTTTGGTATCGGCGGTGGAATGATTTTGGTACCGATTCTGATATTTTTGGGTTTTGATATCAAAGTCGCGATCGTGATCTCCATAGTTCAGATGGTCTTTAGTTCTATTTACGGTTCTTATCTCAATTACAAAAAAGGTTCACTTCTTTTGGGTGAAGGCATCTGGGTCGGTATCGGCGGTTTTATTGGGGGATATCTGGGCGCTTATTTCTCTGTCAAGGTCTCCAGTACGGTTTTAGAGTATCTCTTTTTTGGGTTATTGGTTTTTGCCCTCTATCGGCTTTTTGCAGCTAAAGTTCATGATGATGATGCTACGGTCAAAACACTGCATCCGGCTCTTCTGTTTGGTGTCGGAACGGTTATTGGTATCTTTTCCATTAGTCTTGGAGTCGGGGGATCGATTTTGTTGACACCGATATTGGCAAGCTTCCTTCACTATCCGATCAAAAAAGCGGTCAGTGCCGGACTCTTTTTCGTGGTTTTCTCTTCAATAGCAGGACTTATCAGTCATATCATGGTAGGCGATATGGAACTGGGGCAGGGAATCTATGTGGCGGTAGCTTCACTGATCGGGGTCTATATCGGTATATGGCTCAAAGATCATGTGACCTCATCCAAACATAAGCTCTATTTGGTCATTATGTACTCCGCAGCATTGCTGATTTTAGTAAAAAAAATATGGTTTTAGGATGATAAACAAATGCGAAGTGAATCAATAGAAGTTTTTGGAGCCAAAGAGAATAATCTCAAAAATATCAATGTGACTATCCCCAAAAACAAACTGGTGGTGATTACCGGAATCAGTGGAAGCGGTAAATCAACTTTGGCATTTTCTACCCTATATGCCGAAGGGCAGCGGCGGTATATTGAGTCGCTCTCTTCGTATGCTAGACAGTTCTTGGGTCGTGTCGGTAAACCCAATGTCGATAAGATAGAGGGACTCACACCGGCTATTGCGATTGATCAGAAGACTACCTCTAAAAATCCTCGTTCAACCGTGGGAACCATTACCGAAATCTATGATTATCTGAGGCTTCTCTTTGCCCGAGTCGGCAAACAGCACTGCCATGAGTGCGGCAAACCGATCTCATCGATGAGTGCAAGTGATATTATCGAAGAGGTACTCAGATTGCCGGATGGAGCCAAACTGGTGATCCTTGCTCCACTGGTCAAAGAGAAAAAAGGAACCTTTGCCGATCTGATTGAATCCCTTCGTCATAAAGGTTATGTCCGGGCGATGATTGATGGGGTCATGGTACGATTAGATGAAGAGATCGAACTGGCAAAAAACAAAAAACATACCATCAAAGTGGTGATCGATAGGGTGGTAATCAAAGAGGAGAGTCGCAATCGAATCGGTCAAGATGTTGAAAAAGCACTCAAAGAGTCCTATGGCGAAGTCGAAATCGAACTGCTCAATCATGAAGAGATTGGATATGATCAGAAATATATCCACTACTCCGAACATCTTGCTTGTTTTGATTGTAAATTGAGTTTTGAACCGTTGGAACCGGTCAGCTTCTCATTTAACTCTCCCAAAGGAGCCTGTCCTTCTTGTGACGGGTTGGGGATTCGTTATGTGATTGATCTCAAAAAAGTGATCGATTCGGCTTTGAGCATCGACAAAGGGGCAGTCAAGATTATGTATGGCTTCAATAAAAGCTACTATACAAAGTTCCTGAATGCCTTTTGTGAGCAAAATCAGATTCCTCTTGATACTCCGTATGAGGAGTTGGCTGAGTATCAAAAAAAGTCGATTCTTTACGGCGGCGGTGAACAAGTTGATTTTACTTGGAAACGTCATCATCTCAAACGGGAGTGGCCGGGGGTGGTAAAGATCGCTCATGATATGTTTACCGATGAGAAGGATATGGCAGAGTATATGACCGAAAAGGTGTGTGATCAATGTGGGGGTCATCGATTGCGTCCGCAATCGTTAGCGGTTAAAATTGAAGGGAAAAATATTGCCGATATTATCGATATGTCGATCGAGAATAGCTATGAGTATTTTTCTGAAGCGAAGAACTTCACGCATCTAACCCCACAGCAGCAACTCATTGCCGAACCGGTACTCAAAGAGATCAACGAGCGTCTCTTTTTCCTCTACGATGTAGGACTCACCTATCTGACACTCAGCCGTGATGCCCGAACGATATCCGGTGGGGAGGCTCAGCGTATCCGTATTGCGTCTCAAATTGGCTCAGGATTAACCGGAGTCATGTACGTACTGGATGAGCCGAGTATCGGACTGCATGAACGTGATACCATGAAACTGATCCGAACCCTCCGTTCGCTCCAAGAGAAAGGCAATACCGTCATCGTCGTTGAACATGACAAAGAGACGATTTTAGCTGCCGATTATGTGATCGATATTGGTCCGGGAGCCGGTAAGTTTGGTGGAGAAGTGGTATTTGCCGGAGATACCAAAAAGATGACCAAAGCCAAAAGTTTGACCGCTCAATATCTCTTTGGTGATAAAGAGGTAGATTATCCGAATGACCGTCAACAAGAAGAGTGGATTGAGATCAAAAATGTAACCTTGAACAATATCCATGATATCTCGGTAAGAATTCCACTTCAAAATTTCGTCTGTATCACCGGTGTGAGCGGAAGCGGAAAAAGCTCATTGATTTTGCAAACGCTGCTACCGGTCGCACGAGAGATTCTCAATCATGCCCGCAA
Organism: Campylobacterales bacterium; assembly: GCA_014763905.1. Lineage (GTDB taxonomy): Bacteria > Campylobacterota > Campylobacteria > Campylobacterales > Sulfurovaceae > UBA1140. The sequence continues at coordinate 940 of JACXUN010000154.1, read as the reverse complement.
GATCAACAAAGTCGACGGTGTCGAGATCAATGGATTGGAACATCTCGATAAGGTGATTTACCTTGATCAGAGTCCGATCGGACGAACCCCACGATCCAATCCGGCGACCTATACCGGTATCATGGATGAGATTCGTAAGCTATTTTCCCAAACCAAAGAGGCAGAGCTGCGTGGTTATAAAGTCGGGCGATTCTCCTTCAATGTCAAAGGAGGACGCTGTGAGAAGTGTCAAGGAGATGGACAGATCAAGATCGAAATGCACTTCCTACCGGATGTAATGGTGACTTGTGACAGCTGTCACGGAACACGGTACAATGCTCAAACGCTCGAAGTCCTCTACCGCGGTAAATCGATTGCGGATGTCTTGGCGATGTCGGTCACTGAAGCGATGGACTTTTTCAAAGCGGTTCCGGTTATCGCAGCGAAACTCAAAACATTGATAGATGTCGGTTTGGATTATATTACACTGGGGCAGAATGCCACGACGCTTTCCGGTGGAGAAGCACAGCGTATCAAACTGAGCAAAGAGTTGAGTCGGAAAGATACGGGGAAAACACTCTATATTTTAGATGAGCCGACGACTGGACTCCATTTTGCCGATGTAGATCGATTGACGGGAGTATTGCATCATCTGGTTGAATTGGGTAACTCGGTGGTGGTGATCGAACACAATCTCGATATGATCAAAAATGCCGACTATCTTATCGATATGGGGCCCGAAGGGGGAAATAAAGGCGGTCAAGTGATCGCCACCGGTACTCCTGAAGAGCTGGCAAGAACCTATCAAAAGACGGGTTCTTATACTGGAAAATATCTGGTTAAAGAGTTAGGGATCGATTAGCTATTAACCTGAGTTCGACGGGATATCATAGTCACAGCTTTACGAGGTTTTTTGTAGGCAAAGTCAAATTTTTGCGGGACTAACGAGTTAATTCAAAAA
>JACXUN010000153.1 GCA_014763905.1 Campylobacterales bacterium | reverse complement strand
TTTTTAACCTGAGTTCGACGGAGTATTATAGTCACAGTTTTACGAGGTTTTTCATAGGTAAGGCAGATTTTATACTCGTTCCCAACGAGGGTCACTGTTTGTCGTGGGCAAGAATACCCACGCTACTCGCAAATATCCGACGCAAAGCTGTTATATGACGGGATTCTGATATTGTGGTGAGCTCTTTCACATGCGATGGCACACGGATTGTCAAGATTGTTTTTTCATCTGTTATCCTTTTTTCTTTGGTATGTCAAATTATAGGATAGTGGTTTTGGACTTTTTGGACGGGATGATTTTTTTATCGACTGCTTTCAGGTAAAGAATTTTGCCAATGATTGATAGTGATATGATGTGGAGATCCGGGTTATTTGATTTATTGATATCCCGTCGAATTCAGGTTAGTAATTAACAAATTTAGCATGTTTTTATAAATTTTGCCTCATTTTTTCTAGATCATCGTTTTCGCTTATAATACTCCACCACTAATAGCCCGATCCCCACTACCGCGAAGATAAAGAGAATCGAACCGATAATGATCTCATTGCCGACCGGTTGGGAGAGATCAAACATTCACTACCTTGGCACATCGGTCACAGATGGTCTTGGCTGATGCGGCGGTGTATCTCCAACATCGTGGGCATTTGTGATTTGTCGCTTTGTGGATGGTGTAGGTTTTGCCTGCTAGCTTGAAGCTGGCGAGCTTTTCACCGGTACTCTCGGATTTGACACCGCTGACGACGAACCAATCTTCTAAATCTTTGGCATTTGTGATACCGAAGCTATCGGTCTCACCCACGATCTCTAACTCTAAAGTTGCTTTGATCACTTTCTCTTTTTTGAGTTTGTCGATCGCTTCGAAGAAGTTTTCTCTCGCATCGATCAAGTGTTCATCATCAAAACTTGGAGCCACTTCCGGGATCGCTTCATAGACGAGATCAAAGATACTGCTCATATCGCCTTTGATAATCGTCGGAGCATACTCCAAAATCTCATCCATTGTATAGGTGAGTACCGGTGCGACCAGTCCCATCATCGATTTGGCGATTAGAGTCATCGCCGATTGGGTGGCTCGTCGGGTGGTGCTGTTTTTGTCCTCGCAGTAAAGTCGGTCTTTGGTGATATCGAGATAGATACCGCTTAGCTCATTGGTCACGAAGTGGTTGAGTGTCGCAAATCCACGGAGGAAATCGTACGCATCGAAGCTTGCTTTGATCGAGGCGAATACTTTTCTGGCTTTGGTCAAAATCCATCGGTCAAGTTCGCCGTATTGATCAATTGTAACCAACTGCTCCAGATCATCGACGTTGGCTAGGAGGAATCTAAAGGTATTTCGCAGCTTTCGATACTGTTCTGCGGTCTGCTTGAGAATTCCGTCCGAGATTTTGAGGTCGGCTTGATAGTCACTGAGGGCTACCCACAGTCGTAGAATCTCTGATCCATACTCTTTGATGACCTTATCCGGAGCGACGACGTTACCTTTGGATTTGCTCATCTTCTCACCCCTCTCATCGACGGTGAAACCGTGTGTCAAGAGCGTTTGATATGGTGATTGAGCCTCAATCGCCGCACTCAGAAGCAACGATGACTGGAACCATCCTCGGTGCTGGTCGCTTCCCTCTAGGTAGAGTGACGTTGGGTAATTTCCGGCATCATACTCACCACTCTTGATCACCGAATTCCATGTCGAACCGCTGTCAAACCAGACATCCAAGATATCGTTGATCTTCTCTAAATCATCCGGGTTATAATTCGATCCCGCAGGTAATAACTCTGCGATGGTCATATCGTACCACGCATCGGCACCTTTTTCATCAAAGATCGCGGCGATATGTTCGAGTAAATCCTCATCCAAGATCACCTCTTTGGTGCTTTTCTTTCTAAAGAAGGCGATCGGAACCCCCCATGCCCGCTGACGAGAGATACACCAGTCCGGTCGTCCTTCGATCATTGGATGGAGACGGTTTTTGGCACTCTTTGGATAGAAGTCAATGTTTTCGATCGCTTTGAGTGCGGTCTCTCTTAAGCTCTTGTCACTATCTTTGATCGGCTCATCGACGGCGATAAACCACTGATTGGTCGCACGATAGATGACCGGCTTTTTGGTTCGCCAGCAGTGCGGATAGGAGTGGGTAAACTTACTCACTTTGAGCAGGTTATCGCCCAATAGCTCCAAGATCGGCTCATTGGCTTTGAAGATATGCATTCCGACGAACTCACTTGGGTTTGGAAGCAGATTCAATCCTACAACGCTCTCATCATAACACCCTCGCTCATCGACCGGCATAATCACATCCAGACCGTGCTGAAGACCCATTCGGTAGTCATCTTCCCCGTGTCCCGGAGCCGTATGAACCGCACCCGTACCGCCGTCTAGCATAACGTGATCACCGAGAACAATTTTTGAGCTTCGCCCGTTGAGCGGGTTGATCGCTAGGAGTCCGGATAATTCAGTGGCGGCAATCTTACGACCGGAATGACCTCCGACGACCCCTGCTTCGACGAGAGCATCGTATCGGCTCTGAGCGACGATATGTCCGTCATCACTTAACAGATACAACTCATCCGGATTGAGAGAGATTCCGGTATTAGACGGGAGCGTCCATGGGGTAGTTGTCCAGATTACGACACCGCCTTTGCCATCGATATCCAGCTTCTTTTTAGCCAGATCACTCAACTCGAAATTGACATAGATCGAGTAGTCCTCTTTCTCCTCATACTCTACCTCTGCATCAGCTAGAGCGGTTTGAGCTGCCCATGACCAGAAGATCGGCTTGTGTCGCTCGACCAATAGTCCTTTTTTTGCCACTTCGCAAAGGGTTCGGTAGATATTGGCTTCAAATTTAAAATCCATCGTGATATACGGATTGTCCCAATCGGCGATGACCCCTAAGGTCTTAAACCCGTTACGCTGTACATCGATAAATTTGGCCGCATGATCGCGGCAGAGCTGTCGGAACTCAGAGGTCGGCATCGCCTCTTTTTTGCTTTTGCCAAGCTTCTCTTCAACCTTCTGCTCAATCGGTAGTCCGTGACAATCCCAGCCTGGAGTCATACGTACCGCTTTGCCTTGGAAATAGTTATACTTTAAGATAATGTCTTTGAGAATTTTATTAAGGGCGTGTCCGATATGAATCTCGCCGTTGGCATACGGAGGACCGTCATGAAGGGTAAACAGCTCTGCCCCTTCACGTTTGGTTTTCATTGCTTCATAGACCTTTTCGCTGTACCATCTGTGATACCGCTTCGGCTCATTGTTCGGTAGATTTCCTCGCATCGGAAAATCGGTTTTGGGGAGTAGTAGCGTCTCTTTAAAATCCATTATAATATGTCTCTCTCTCATTGAAAATTGCGTGATTATACCCAAATCAAGTTTTGGTTATAATTATGGTCATGAAAAGTACAATAGAACAAACAACTATAAAAATCATCGATATTTTAAAAGAACGAAACCAAACCATCACTTTTGCTGAAAGCTGTACGGGAGGAAGAATTGCTGCTGCTTTTACCGCCGTATCGGGAGCCTCCAATGTCCTGAACGGTTCGTGTGTCACCTACTCAAACGAAATCAAATCGGAATGGCTCGGTGTTTCAGAAACCACATTGATCCAATATGGTGCGGTCAGTTACGCCTGTGTCGAGGAGATGCTAGTCGGTATATTGAAAATGGCTCATGCCGATTATGCGATTGCGGTCAGCGGTATCGCCGGTCCGACAGGAGGAACGGCAGATAAACCGGTCGGTACCGTTTATATCGGTGTCCAACAAAAAGATGAACCGCCAATGATTCAACATTACCTTTTTAAGGGAGATAGAGCGGCGGTACAAGAGCAAGCGACTGAAACGGCTATCCGGTTCTTGAGAAAAAATTTGTAATTTTTTCAAAAACTCTTGACATCTGATATTTCATAGGCTATAATTCCGTCCACTTATTGCAAAGCCGGTAAGAAAATGACCTATTAGCTCAGTTGGTAGAGCAATTCACTTTTAATGAATGGGCCCATGGTTCGAGTCCATGATAGGTCACCATATATCCAAAGTTGTCTTTAGTAGGCAGCTCATGAAACTTAGTTTCATACTCGGTCGCTTAGCTCAGTTGGTAGAGCGCTACCCTTACAAGGTAGATGTCACAAGTTCGAGTCTTGTAGCGACCACCATTAACATACA
>JACXUN010000152.1 GCA_014763905.1 Campylobacterales bacterium | reverse complement strand
CCACTCTCTGACTCAGCTAAAATGCGTTTAACCTTCTTCTATGATTACGGTATGATTGGAGAGAAGAGCTTCGATGAGCTTAAAAAGAGCGGATATGGAGCGGCTATCGAATGGTATTCACCGATGGGTCCGATCAACCTTGTCTTTGCCAGAGCCAGAAATGCTGATGAGTTAGACAGAACCTCTAACTTTGAATTTACAATAGGCCGAAAGTTCTAAAATCTAAAATTGATAAGCAGGAATTTGTTGCTTATCAATGATCTTCAACTTTAACTTTTCAGGACGTTTAATCTCATTGAGCTTCTCTTGGGCGAGATAGAGTGATCCCTCTGCTTCAATTAATAGTCTATTTTTTTCCAGTTTAAAATCAAAATGTTCCAATGAGGAGTTCTCATGTAGTGTGGTGAGAATAGTAAAGATAAAGCTTAAGAGTTCCAGATCGGATGCTTTGGGCAATATAGACTGGTAGGTTTCATAAATCTCCGGATTGTAAATCTCTTTGCCCCCAAACCGGAGTAGCATTGCTGTTAGGATAATCTCTTTGTGTGTGACCCCATAGTTTAACTCCTGCATAGCGACATAAAAGGCATGTTGATAAGAATGGTAGATATTAAACGTGTACCCGATAGGAGTGAGTTCTGTTGCATAGAGTAGTGTAGAGAGATATTTATTGTTTAGTTTTTTTTGTTCTTCAAATACTCTAAAGAGTCTGATCATATTTGCTTTGCGTTGTGAGGTATTGGCATGAGCGGTTCCAAAACGATCCAGTATGCTCACGACACTTGGATTGATATCGGTCGGGAAACGGGTCTCTGGATGGGATAAAAAGTGATGCAGGAAAACCCCTTCACGGACACCGACCCCACTGGTCATCACCTTTTTGGCTCCGATATGTTTGAGTATCTCTTTCCAAATCAACGCACCTTCCCGAATCGTATCAAAACGAGCTTTGGAGATATTTAAATAAGAGAGCGTGGTTTTAGGGGCAACCGCAATGGTATGAAAATATTCCATATGCTCTTTGACCTTGTAACCAAAAGCATGAATCTTTTTCAAAGGATAGTTGGTATTACGCATAATCCCTTTACTCAAGCTTCGTGAGGTACCTCCAATTCCGATTGCCTGTTGGTGTCGGAAGTGTCTTGGCAGCTTATCAAGCTCTTTTTTGATAAAGTCAACCGCTTGTGACAAGGGTTTCTCTTTGTCAAAGAAAAGCTCTTTGAGTCTGACGGTTCCGATATTGAGGGAATAGGTATCAATGATTTGAGCATTTTGAATAAGAGCTAGATCAGATGAACCACCGCCGATATCAATGGTGATTCCGCTGTCGATAGGCAGAAGATTGAGTGCGGCAATGGCACCAAACTTTGCTTCGGTTTTACCGTCAATAATGGTTATTTCCAAATTGAGCTGCTCTTTGATCCATGCAGCAAAGGCTACCCCGTTGGGAGCATCACGCAGTGCCGAGGTGGCAACGCAGAAGGTCTTTTCGACCGGATAAAGTTTAATGGTATTGATAAATTCGCTGAGGGCTAAGTAGGCACGATGGATACCGATCGGTTGAAGATAGCCGTTTTTTTCATAAGCTCCTTCTCCAATCCGTACTTTGCTTTTCTTTTCACATATAAGATGAAATCCGTAGGTGCTACTGATTTCATAGATAACCAATCGAGCTGAATTCGATCCGATATCAATGACGGCAGTAGCACCCTTTTTCACAGCAATTTAATCCTCTTCTTGAATCTGGTCAAATTTGAACTTAAGCTCTTCGACACTTTCTACACTGTCTGGATCGGGGATAATACAATCAACCGGGCAGACAGAGATGCATTGTGGTTCGTCATAGTGACCAACACACTCGGTACATCGATCAGAGTCGATTACATAGATTGGATCATTCTCTTCAATTGCTTCGTTTGGACACTCTTCTCTACAAGCATCACAGGCTATACACTCATCTGAAATCATTAGTGCCATATATTTTTCTCGCTTTGTAATAAAATCGTACGTGCATGTACTTAATGCTTTATAACTTATAGAACCTTATGATTTATTGAATTATAACTCTTTGTGCAAAAATCGACTAAACGGGAACATAATACTTGCTACCGCTCCACTCTGTCCGTCGGTTCGATTGGTCAATGAGAGTTTGACACCCATTGACTCTGCCGCATTTTGAGCTAGAAATAGACCCAGTCCGGCTCCTTCTGATTTGGCAGAGCGTTTAAACGGTGCGAAATAGTTCTCTTTCTCATTAATTCCCGGTCCTTCATCGGTGATTTCAACGATAAAATGTTTTTGATCGGTTCTAACGGATAAGGTTACCAGCCCTTTCTCCGGTGTAAAACGCAACGCATTTTGAATAAAGTTCTGAAAAATCTGCATAAAAAGCAGCGGTTGAATGGTGATCATAAACCGTTCGATATCAAAATGATAGATGAAGTTTCGGTTTTTAGAATTGGCTAGCAGCTCATACTCTTCGGCTTTTTTGATCATAAATCGAATAATATCGATTCGTTTGGGCTGTTCAAACTGCATTCCCTCCGAACGCCCAAACTCTAATACATTCTGGATCATATTGTTGAGGGTATCAATAGAGTCAAGATTCTGCTGTAGTGCCTCTTTGATGTAATCCTCTTCTTTATGTTTCATATTGGTGATCTGATTTTTGAGTCGCATAACCGCTAACGGGGTTTTGAGTTCATGTGCCAGTCCGACAAAGAGTTCTTTTTTAAAGTTGATCGTTGAGTTGATCTTTTGGATCAGTTGATTGACCGACTCCCCCAAATGTTTAAACTCTTCCGAGAGATCATCAATATTGATCGGCTTGAGGATACTCTCGTTTATATTGCTGACTTTGTCCGAGAGTATCTGAATCGGATGAAGCAGTTGTGCCGAGAGTCTGGATGCCAGATAGAAGACAACCGCCATACCGACAACCCCCAAAATAACCATCATCGTATAGAGACCATAGAGAAAATTCTGCTCTTCACTGATATCACGCTTGATCTGGAGATGTTTATCGGAAAAAGGAAAGCGAGCTGTCAAAATTTTATAATAGTGATTTTTTTCTCTAACAGAACGGATACCGATGGGTTGTTCTGTGTAGGTTAGCTGGATGTGACTTTTAACCAATGCATCAATGGTCTCAATTTTAAGTTGATTGAACTCTTCTTCTGTTCCATAATCTTTCAAAATCTGTTGAGCTTGTTGGTTGAGTTCATTATCAATATTGCGATGAATGCCGTTGGTAATATAATAAGCAAAGATAAGACTTGTAATCAAGAGAATTGCCGCCATTGCAATAGCAATCTCTACGCTAAAGCTCTCTTTTAAGCTCCTTTTGGAAAGCAAAATCTATAACCCCTTCTTCTAACAGTCTCAATGGTTGTGATGTTAAGAGGCTTATCCATTTTTTGTCGAATCTGATTGATTGCAACTTCGATAACGTTTGGTGTGACTAACTCAGGCTCTTCCCAGATCGCATCAAGCAGCTGCTCTTTGGAGACAATCTGATCTTTATGCATCGCAAGGTGTGTTAGTACCTCAAACGGTTTCCCTTTGAGTTCAATCTCTTCACCGTCATAGATAATCTTCTCTTCTTCCGGATTAATAATTAAATTTTCAACTTCGATAATATTTGAACCACCGAATCGAAGTTTCGCCTCAATACGTGTCGTCAAAATTTCAAAATCAAAAGGTTTTCGGATAAAGTCATCGGCTCCGGCTTTAAGTGCCTCTATTTCACTCTCTCTATCATCTCTTGCCGATAAGATTATAACAGATGTTTTTGGTGATTTCTCTTTGAGTTTACCAATAATATCGATACCGTTTCCATCCGGTAACATCCAGTCAAGTAGTATCAAGTCGTAGTTCCGAATTCCTAAATAGTATTTCGCATCTTTGATATTTCCTGCCACATCATTTTGAAAGCCAAACTCTTTGAGTCCGTCTGATAATGTTTTACTTAATGTTACTTCGTCTTCTATGATTAATATTCGCATTGTACTTGAGGCTCCTCTTCAATTAATAAATTTTTAATATTATAACACAAAAATGTTATAGTTTAAAGTTTTTTTAAATGAAAATCTATAGTAAAAAAGTAAAAACAAAACCATTGCACCAAAACTAACTACAGTAATTTTGATAAAATCTGAAATAATAATATTAAAAGT
>JACXUN010000151.1 GCA_014763905.1 Campylobacterales bacterium | reverse complement strand
GATTTATCCAACAAGAGAACGGAGGTAAAGATGTTTTCGTTCATTACACCGGTGTGAACCATACAGGGTATGGACGCATTTCGTTAGAGAATGGACAGAAGGTGACGTTTGAGATTACTGAAGGTAAGCGTGGGGATCAAGCAGTTAATGTAACTGCTCTTTAATTCATTTTTTAAAGATGCAGGAAGCTAATTCCTGCATCAACTTCCTATAAAATTTTTATCTGCTTATTGTACACATGGATCAATAACCGACTCTTGATTCGGATAGAGATAAATTTCTACTCGTCTATTTAACGCCATATTAATTTCTGAAGTGTTAGAAGCTACCGGCTTAGAGAATGAACATCCTTTTGAATAGAGTGGATTTGGTAAATTATTCTGACTGATAGTATTGCCTACTGAGCGTGCTCTGGCTTCTGAGAGCTGCATATTGTACTGATAACTTCCTCTACTGTCAGTATGTCCGACACTTTGAATAATCGTATTTGGATACTTTTGGAGTACCGGGAATAACTGTCCAATCTTAGATTGTGCCGACGGTGTAGGAATCGCTGAATTGGTCTCAAACATCATCGAATCACGGAACATGATTTTGACATATTTATCGGTATTGGAGACGATAAGGTCATTGCTGGCATCGAGTTCAGCATTTGGATTGTTGTCTACATTGGTATTGAGTACTTGAGCTACCTCTTGAGCTTGTTGGTCTAGGCTGTATCCTACTGCTGCACCAACGGCTGCACCGATTGCTCCACCGATCGCCATTCGTCGTCCACGACTGGTGTTTTTGGTGTCAGTAACACCACCCACGGCTGCACCGAGTAGCCCACCGATCAATGCTCCAGTTCCGGTATTGCTCATGCCCCCACTGTTACTACCCCTTGGTGCGGCTCCTTGGTTGGGTACACATCCGGTTAAGAGTAGAAGTGCTGCTGTTGAAGCCATCATGATTTTTTTCATATGGGTAAATCCTTTTATATATTATATTTTATAATCTGATTAGTATAGCATAGTTTTGTTGATTAACTGTGAAAGTTTTGTAGAAGTATGGTTGAAGCAGATTCTCTACTTCAACTTACAAGTATTAGGCGTTTCGACTTCCCGGTTTGATGGCTTCGCTGCCTGCTTGGCACATTGGACACGCATCTGGTGTATACATCTCAAAAGTGAAATCTTCAAGAGAGAAGAGCGGTTTATCGCTAGGAAGTTTACATTCACTTTTTGGCGGGATATTACTTCCGACACGTTGACAAAATCCGCGATTAGCCAATGAAGCAAAACCTACCACTTCGGCACCTAGTGATTCTATAATGGTGGCGGCTTCCATTGCGGATCCGCCGGTGGTGATAATGTCTTCACAGATGAGAATTTTTTCACCTTGTTTGACTTCAAATCCACGTCTGAGTTCCATTGCTCCCTCTTTTCTCTCGACAAAAATCGATCGAACACCAAGTGCTCTGGCTAGCTCGTACCCGGCTAAGATACCACCTAAAGCCGGAGCACAAACGGTATCGACCTCTACCCCGCTTGCTTTGATCAATTGAGCCAATGCTTCGGCTAAAATAGCCGCTCTTTTAGGGTTTTCTAATACTTTGGCACTTTGAAGATAGCGATTGGAGTGATTGCCGCTGGATAGGATAAAGTGACCCTCCAATAGAGCTTCAGCCTCTTTGTAGATTTCTTCTACATTCATCCCTTTATACCTTTAGGATATCAGCCTCTTTACTAGAGAGGACGCTATCGACATTGGCAACAGAGTTGTCAGTAATCTTTTGGACTTCATCATGACCTTTTCGTGATTCGTCTTCGCTGATGGCTTTATCTTTTTCGAGTTTTTTGACTTTGTCATTGGCATCTTTACGGATATTTCGGATAGCAATTTTTGCTTTTTCTGCCATTCCTTTTGCCTGTTTGACAATCTCCTGACGTTGATCCATGGTCATTGGGGGGAAGAAGAGTTTGATAAAAGAGCCGTCATTGTTTGGGTTGACACCGATATTGGCTTCTTGGATGGCTCTTTCAATCACAGATAGCATGTGCTTTTCCCAAGGGGTGATGGAGATAGTGGTCGCATCGGTCGCAATAACATTTCCTACTTGGTTCAGTGCAGTTGGAGTACCATAATAATCTACTTTAATATGATCAACGATATTGGTGGTGACTTTCCCGGTTCTCAAGGTTGAGAAGTCTCGTTTAAGAGCCTCTACACTCTTGTCCATTTGCTCTTTGGTATGGATGTAAATTTCATTTAACATTCTGGTTTCCTTAGTAATTGGAGATTTTACCCTCTATCGGATTCGCAGTGAAATTTTACCTAGTTTTTGCTTGAAAGTGTTAAAGGAGAGATAGACAAGTTAGAATTTTTGTTCTAACTTGTCTAGATTAGTTTGAACTATTGGTTTCTGTTGTATTGGTCTCAACGGTTGTTGCAGCAGGGGAAGCTGCTTCAGTTGAATTGTTGCTTTCAACTGCCGGAACGGAAGGAGCTGTTGTCTCTTCTACCGAATTATTCACTTCAACGGTTGGAACAGAAGGAATAACGGTTTGGGCTGAATTATTAACTTCAATTGTTGGTACGGCAGTATCAGTTGGAATGTTGTCGGCAACGGATTGGTTTTTCTCATGATTGTAGAGATATCCCATCGTTAATGTATTGATAATAAATAGCAGTGCCAATACAAACGTGGTTTTTGCTAAAAAGCTTGCTGGTCCTTTGGCACCGAACATGGATTCATTGCTTCCACTGTAAGCACCTAAACCGATACTAGAGCTTTTTTGTAACAGTACAGCGATAATAATCGCAATGGCTAAAGCAATTTGGACAATCAGTAGGGTAGATGTCATTCTTTCCTCTTTGGTATTACTCAGGAGTCTTGTGAGTAGTTTTATTTTCTAAAAATTTGGAGTCATTGCTCCAGATTAGGGTGTAATTGGGCGGATTATATCTAAAATTTATTGAAACTTCGGTTTAGATCGAAAGATAGCGTTTGAAGTAGTTGGTTTCAATGGCATAGAGTTGATAGCGAATGGCTTTACACTGCTCTGAATTTTCGATATTGGTCAATTTAAATAGCTCTTCGAGTACACGGGACGACTCTTGGGTTCTGGAAAAATTGGCGATGATAATATCTTGTAAGCTCTCTCGTTTCTGTTCGCTTTGGATAGATTGTTTCTGTACATCGGATTCAATATCTCGATGGTTTAAACGGTTGATATCATAAGCGTGTTGGAGTTGGTGCCTCAGTGTTTTGAGTGTAGCGGTGAGGTCTGAATCATCATGAATATAACGACAAATATCTTCTATGACGCGGATTCCCTCTTTGAGTCGATTAAGGTTCGCATCGATAAGACGTGCAATCTTCGGATGCATCGCATCCAAAGATCGCATAGAATTAGTCATCACTTCCAAAGATGCCCAATAGCTGTAAGATAGCTGTAAACATATTGAGGAAATCCAGATAGAGTGATACCGCAGCATCAACTTCTGACTCATACGCCCCATTTGCAATATTTTGCGTATCGTAGATGGTGAAAAGTGAAAAGAGGAGTAGAATTCCTGCGGTAATCACCACATGAAAAATCGGACTGTTTAGGATAAACATATTGACCAGTGAAGCGATAATAACCACAATCAAAGTAATAAAGAGTGGTTTACCCCAGCTTGAAAAATCACTTTTAGAGTTGATCGCAAAAAGGCTTAATGCACCAAAGAGAACCGCTGTCATCAAGAATGCATTACCGATGACGGCTCCTTGTCCCATACCGATTAGTGAAGCCAAAAGCGGCACCAAAGAGACCCCTGTTAAGAAGGTAAAAAGGAATAGCATTGCCAAATTGAGCCCCGGCTTACTTCGAGAGAAGCTAAGTCCAAAAAAGAGTACCAAAAGCTCTGCACCAAATATAAACCACTTATATTGCATCACGGTTACCGCATATGGCATGGTCAAGTAAGCCCCAACCGCAGCCGCTAACATACTAGCACCCAAAAGTTGATAGGTTCGTTTCATAAAGGCAACGGAGCTGCCTTCTGCCTCTTGGATATAACCTGTATCCATCGTATTGTTGTTGTAGTCTCTATCATAAAGAGCCATATATAAATCCTTTTGATAAAAAATTTGGACTATATTCGTCCTAAAATTATGTGCCAAGTATATAAAGTTGAAGGTTAAAAGAAGTTGAAC
>JACXUN010000150.1 GCA_014763905.1 Campylobacterales bacterium | reverse complement strand
TTTTGAATTAGCTTTAGCTAGTCCTGCAAAAATCTGCCTTACCTATGAAAAACCTCGTAAAACTGTGACTATAATACTCCGTCGAACTCAGGTTATTATATCGAAGATTTTTTATCAAATCGTATTTGAACTGAAATGGGAAAATGCTAAAGTGTATGTTATGATCATACCAAATTAATTTGATCTGTCAATTGATTAAATCCAAAAGCCGATCCTGCTGGAGAGTGAGCGGAGCGAAATCGGTGTGTCCTCCCTCCGAAGCGATCGGATGATAACCGGATACTCCATCATAATAGAGCATCGCCTCTCCCAATCCGGTTCCGGCGGCGATTACCGCTCGATTTCCAATGGTGCTATCGCTGCGATTGAGCGTAATAAATTCATTTTCAGGAAGATAGAGCATCCCGTATGCCGTTGCTTCGAGATCATTGAGCAGATGTACCCGCTCCATTCCCAAATAGTTTTGCAGATCAGCCGTTGTGATATCCCACGGCAGATTTGTTGCCTGACAACGTCCCTCGATCACAGGACCAGCGATACCCAAACAGGTGGCTTCGATTTCGGAAAACGAGATCTCTTGTGCAAATGCTTGCAGTACCTCAATCAGGCTTCCAAATGGACCGCTTGGGAATTGCTGCTGATAGTACACTTCCAGCGAGTTGTCATCTCTTTTTTTCAGCAGAGCCAAATTGGTTTTGGTTCCGCCTATATCTCCGGCTAATATCATTCTTCATCCCTTCAAATGTGTTTACTTCAACCCCGAAAAAGCGAAGCTAAAGCTTTCGATTCCTATTGAATTCTATGGCAATACCAATGCCAACAACGCCCCGATAAACGCCTCATCGGTCTCTTTAGGCGAAAGCTTATAGAAGGCTTCCCACGCCTCAGAGCGTTTCTCGTTATAGTTTTCACTGCCGAACTGCTTTTCCCATGCGTAGCGTACCGCATGACCGATCAGGACATCCACGATCAGATCATCCTCGATACGGAAATCGGGATTGTGCTTAAAGACCCGCGACATACTCTCCAGAGCCTCAATCGTGAGTTGACGGTATTCAGAAGCATGAATATTTTGCAGTAAAGTATCGATCTTCAGGGCAAATCCCCGCTCACCCGCCGTCGACTCCAGTGTAAAGTCGGAACCGACACGGTTTTCGGCTTTGTACCGGTCACCGATCACCAACGCCCCGCACTGTTTAAGCAGATACCAGATATCTTTATAAAAAATCGCCGAACGCACCCCCAATAGACCGCTGTCGACACGCCAATCTGCCCAGTTGCTTATCTCCGCAAACTCGGTCGGCAGCAACGCCCGCTTGATCAGCTTGACCGACGGCATACCAGAGACATGCAGATGCTCTTGATGATAGAAATCAGTTACCTCCTGGGTAAAGGTTTTAAGAACCGATCGCAGACGATTATAGATATCGTGCGGAGCCAATGAGAGCAGCCGCATATAGGCATCGCCGATTGAGAGCTTGTCGCGTCGGCTGATCTGTCCCACTAACAGTTGGATAAAGTACCAAGAACGCAAAGTCAGTAGGGTATCAAAAAGTTCCGGCTCCACTTTTATCAGATATCCCAGATATAAGATAATCTCTTGGGTCAAAACCTTTTCGGCGATATTGTGTCCGCTATACCGAGCAATCGTCTTGACAATCTCTTGAGTGCTGTGCGGTTTGGAGAAGGTCGCATCACTGCTGTAGGCTCGTCCGACCCCCAGCCGCTTATGACGAATCACGATATCCAACAGTACATCTTCCAATCGATCATCATATTTCCCCGTCAATTCGGCAATACGACGCACCACTTCCCAATCCTCGGCATCAGTTGCCGCCGCATAGAGCCGATCGGTCAACTGTACCAGTTCTGCTCGCTCACCGTGATGCTGCCACAACCGCTCCAGAATCTCGATAGTCACCTCATCGTCATCCTTATAGCTCTTGAATCGGTTGTTCGGTACGCTGATCCCCATCAAGAATATTACTCCCGTCAAGATTCTCAAAATACTCTACGGAAGCTAACGGCAGCAGCTCTTCGACACGACCAGTTTGGATTTTGACGTTTTCGCACTCCCCCTTGCGGATATCTTCCAGCAATTGCGACAGCACCGTCCAATTCTCATCCCCCAACATCGACTCTCGTACCATCAGCAACCCAAGCATCTGTATAGTCACCGTGGGCATTGATCACCGTACTCGCCGGCAACAGACCGGTGATAGAATCTTGACGGGACAAAATAATCTTATCGACCCGATGAAAATGTTTGTCCAATACATATGACAACTCCGCTAACTCCACATTTTACCTTTAGCATTCGTTTTTATGATTTGCCATTATAGTCAAATTACGATTGGAAAATTATAACCCGATGTTGAAAATTTGCTCATTCCTATTCACATTTCATGAATCGATAACCGATAATATATTATGATTCATATCATCAAATCGAAAAGGTACCTAATTCATGACTCTTCACCACTTAGCCGGAAAACAAGCCCCAAAAACTATCTTAAATAATATTCCTCAACTTATTAGCGACTACTATACCAAACAACCCAACCCTAATCATCCAGCCGAACGTGTCAGTTTCGGAACCTCAGGACACCGCGGTTCTTCACGGTTAACTAGCTTCAATGAAACGCATATCTTCGCCGTTACCCAAGCGGTCTGTGACTACCGAGAGCAAGCCGGTATCACCGGTCTGCTCTTTATGGGAATGGACACGCACGCCCTCTCCTATCCGGCACAGCAGAGTGCCTTGCAAGTCCTCGCCGCGAATGGGGTAGAGGTGCGTATCGCGAAAAATGGAGAATATACCCCGACACCGGTCATCTCCCACGCCATCTTAACCCACAATGCCAATCCGGAGATGACGGAGCAGTGCGACGGTATCGTCATCACCCCCTCACATAACCCTCCTGCAGACGGCGGATTCAAATACAATCCGCCGCACGGGGGACCGGCCGATACCGATGTGACTGACTGGATTCAAAACCGAGCCAATGAACTGATCGAAAAAAAATTAGCAGGCGTTCAAAAAGTAACACTGGCTGAAGCACTCACATCGGCAAATATTGTTGAGTACGACTATATTGCCCCATATGTCGACGACCTAGCCAATGTGATCGATATGGAAGCGATTGCCCAATCCGGTATCTATATCGGTGCCGATGCGATGGGTGGATCGGGTATGGCATTTTACCGGGCGATCAAAGAGCGGTATGGACTCAATATGGAAGTACTCCATGATACGCTGGACTCTACCTTCTCCTTTATGCACTGTGACAAAGACGGCAAAATCCGAATGGACTGCTCCTCCCCGTATGCGATGGCAGGACTCGTGGATCTCAAAGAGCAATATGATATCGCGTTTGGAAACGATACCGATTTCGATCGACATGGGATTGTGACCAAAAGTATGGGGCTGATGAATCCTAACCACTACCTCAGTGTCGCGATCAACTATCTCGCCCAACACCGCCCAAACTGGCGTGCGGATTTAGGGATTGGAAAAACCCTCGTCAGTAGCTCCATGATTGACCGTGTTGCCAATGCCTTGGATAGAAAAGTCATTGAAGTACCGGTCGGATTTAAATGGTTTGTCGAGGGATTAACAAACGGAACCATCTTTTTCGGTGGTGAAGAGAGTGCCGGTGCCAGTTTCTTGCGTAAAAATGGAACCGTTTGGAGTACCGACAAAGACGGGATTATCCTCAGTCTCTTGGCAGCTGAAATTTTAGCGGTGACAGGAAAAGACCCGGGGCTTCACTATCAAGAGCTGACAGAGCAGTTCGGAGCACCCATTTATGCCCGTATCGATGCTCCTGCCAATGCTGAACAGTGTGCGATTCTGAAAAAACTCTCACCGGAAGATATCAAAGCCGAGAGCTTAGCCGGTGAACCGATTGAAGCCATTTTAACCAATGCCCCGGGCAACGGTGCCAAAATAGGCGGACTCAAAGTGGTTGCCCAAAACGGTTGGTTTGCCCTCCGCCCATCGGGAACGGAGCCAATCTATAAAATCTATGCCGAAAGCTTTATCGACGAAGCCCATCTTAAACAGATTCAGCAAGAGGCTCAGGAGATTGTTAAGAGTCTTTTCTAAGAACCTGAGTTCGACGGGATATCATAGTCACAGCTTTACGAGGTTTTTTGTAGGCAAAGTCAAATTTTTGCAGGACTAACGAGTTAATTCAAAAAAATTT
>JACXUN010000149.1 GCA_014763905.1 Campylobacterales bacterium | reverse complement strand
CATCTTTGCGTATTGTTACAGACCAAAAGCTTTTCACTCTCTCCATGGACTAGATGCTGTTCAAAAAAATAGATCGTCTCATCGAGATAGTGGTGCAGTTTGATCAGATCTATTGGGGTCACTTCGCACACGACACCGCCGACAATGGCGTATGAGGTGTACGGGTATTATCCTCCAAGAACGGCAATCGCTTTGTTCATTAGTTGAGAGGGGTAGGTGGCTTTGAGAATCTGTTGTTTGTGTCCCATTAGAGGGAAGATGGTCAGATAGAACCATTTGAAGTGATTGTGAATCAGTTCAAAATTAAGCGTTAGTTCCCGAAAGGTTTTGGCTTTGGAAGAGAGTTCTAGTGTCTCATAACAGTTTTCAAGAGCTTTTCGTAGCACTTTCATATTTTTGGTTATCTCTTAGGTTATCCGTTAAAAGCTCATTTTTGCTATAATTGCTTCACTAATTCTACCGTGTAAAGTAAACTATGATCCAACTCTATCCCCTGAAAATCAATAATGATTTTGTTTTTAATCCCAGTTCGAGAGATTTTATTGTCGATGAAGTACCCCTCTATGAATTTACCGGTGACGGTGAACATCTTATTCTGCATATCCGTAAAAAAGATTTGACCACGTGGGAGATGATTGCCGCCATAGCCAACTATCTGGGAATCAAACAAAAAGAGATCGGTTACGCCGGACTTAAAGATAAGCACGCTATGACGATGCAGTATATCTCACTCCCGGCTAAATATGAAGCAAAACTGGAAACCTTTGACCATCCCAAAATCAAAATCCTCAACCGTTATCGTCACAACAACAAAATCCGTGTCGGACACCTCAAAGGCAACCGTTTTAAAATTCGGCTCAAAAAGGTACTGGGTATCCAAAGAGATAAACTCGATTCGGTACTGCAATGGATCAAAGCCAACGGGATTCCAAACTATTTTGGCAATCAACGTTTCGGCAATGAAGGGAACAATTGGCAAGAGGGAGAGGCAATTGTCGAAGGCAAATTGAATATTCGGAATAAAAAGACCAGAACTTTTTTGCTCAATGCCTATCAGAGTCATCTCTTTAATGCGTGGCTCTCCAAACGGATTGAAATTTCGATACTCCTAGAGAGTTTTAGTGAGACCGAGACCGAACAGATTTTGGCTTTGCCGTCAGGTACGCTTGCTGGGATCAAAAAGCAGCCGCACTTTTTTAAACTGCTTGTCGGAGATTTGATGATGCACTATCCTTGTGGACGGGTATTTGAGTTGGAATCATTGGAGGAAGAGGCAAAACGCTTCAATGACCGTGACATCGCTCCGACTGGATTGCTAGCGGGTAAAAGAGTGAGTCGAAGTCAAGAGAGTGCTTTGCTGATTGAGCAAAACTACGACAAATCGATACCGGAAGATGGTTCACGACGCTACGCATGGATATTTCCGGAAGAGATCAAAAGCACCTATGTACCGGAAAAAGCCCACTATGAGTTGAGTTTCTATCTGCCTAAAGGGTGCTACGCAACCAATCTGCTGGATGTATTACGTGGTGGAGTTGAGGAGGGATTATAATCCTGACTCTTCGATGGAGTAGAAACCGAAAGCTTTAGCTTCGCTTTGTTCGGAGCTGAAGCCTCCGTTTCCTTTATGGGGTCATAACCCCAACTCTTCTTTGTTGTATTTGAGTACGGCACCTTTGTCATCGGCGAGATAAACGTTTCCGTCATTGTCAAAGGTGATGCCCTCCTGATCAAAATCAGTAAGGTTGATCTCTTTTTTGATCTCCTCTTTTTTTAGATCATACACATAGAGTCTATTTTTGGTATCGCTGACGATATAGAGTTGATCATCGGCATAGTGCAGTCCTGCTGAGTCGATGATATTATGGTGAATCGTATCCGTTACTTTCGCAAAATTGGCTCCGGCTTTGACGATAAGCAGTTTGGCATCTTTTTTATCTTTGCTTTGAATGGCTAAGTAGTAAAGCTCTCCGACTTTGGCAATTCCTTCGATACCCGATTTTTTACTGAGATCAAACCCTTTTCCTTTGAGTTTAAGCTCTTGCGTTTGGAGCGATTGGCGATTGACGAGGAGAAGCACTCCTTTTTCTACGGCAAAAAACAGCTGCTCTTTTTCGCATACGACTCCTTCGAGATCATAATCTCCCAATTTATAACGGGCAATAGGCTCTCCGGTAGTATTGATTTCATAAAAACTTCCCTCATCATTGGCAACAATTAGGGTATTGCTATCCTCACAATAAGAGATGCCAGAAGCCTCATCGATATTGGCAATCTTATGAGTGGTGTAGCTGTCTTGACTGCAAGCCATCATTGTAAATGCCAGGAAAATAGCAATGGTTATTTTAGGAAAAAGCAATTGCATCAATTTTTCTCCTCTCTATTTTGTAAATCTACACCATAAATGATCTTGAACTCTCGGAGTGCATCAGTTAGGTACTCCATCAGTTCAGTTTCACTCTTCTCCCCGATCATCGGTTCGATCAGCACTTCACCGTTTCCTAAAAAATAAACCGTCGGCGTATCAAAAGGAGGAGTAAGATTGGAGGGAAGTGCCTCATTGAAATCAACTTCCTGAATATCAAAGTAGCGTTCCAAGAGTTCTTTGGGTTTAGGATGAGACATAATCGTTTCTAGTTCCCGACAAGAGGGACAAAAATCTTGGGTCACAAAAAGGAGAGTAATCTTATCAGGAATCGTAGTAGTGGTTAGCAGTTGATTTGTTTCATTACCCTTTGGTTGACTCTCTTCTTTATTACTGGAAGTACAAGCAGAGAGAAGCAGCAGTATAAACAACCATACACTCCAGTGACGAAGCCGATACAACACAGGATGTCCTTTTTTTTGTTGGGTTTTGATTTCCAGATTATACCATAACTCAAGCAATTTTGATAAGCAAATGTGATAAATGTGTGATGAAAAAGGGATTAGAACTCAAATCCTCCGCCAGCACCCTTGTTCATACTGGCGTAGACGGCATGGACATAACTCTCTCTGAGTTCACAATTAAAAAGCTGAGGACAAAGCATACAACTCTCTAGCTGCTGTTGAGCTTGACAGGCATGAAGTTCTCTGAGTTTGGCTTCCAATTTGAGTTGCCACTCATCGAGGGCAATCTCTTCTTGGGATGGATTATGAGAGTCCATAAGCCTCTCTCAATGCACTAATCTCAGTTTTGGAACCAAAAAAACAGGGACTGGTATCATGCGGATGTCCAGGTACCAGCTCTAAAAGCCGCTGACCTTTGTCGTTGACCGCTTCACCGCCTGCTTGCTCATACATTAGGGCAAATGGAATTACCTCAAAAAGCTGTCTGAGCTTTCCTTTTGGCTTATCGGCTGTACCCGGATAGGAGAATAGCCCGCCACCTTTGAGCAGGATTTGATGTAGATCCGGAACCATTCCTCCCGAATAACGGAGTTGATAGCCGGAAGCAAAGAGGGAGCTGATAAAGGCTTTGTGTTGTGGCTGCCACTCTTTTTGAGTTCCACCAGAAGCGTTAAGTTTACTCTTTTGATTCAGGGCAACCTCTCTAATCTCTTTGAAGATTCCCCCAGTAGCACGATAGAAACGCGGTTTGCCTTCACGGGTTGCGATCATGAGTTCGACACGCGGTCCATAGACGACATAGGCTGAAGCAACAAGGTTTTCCCCTTTTAACTCCCCTTCATAGATTCCGAAGATTGATCCGACAGATAGGTTGACATCGATAAGACTGGAACCGTCAAGCGGATCATAACAGACGGTATATTTTCCGGTTTCAGAGATATGGAGTACCCCCTCTTTCTCTTCACTCACCAGAGCTTTGACCGAAGCCACATCGGCAAAAGCCTTTTCGATGATCAGGTCACTTTGCACATCAAGTTTTAGCTGATCTTCACCGGATGAGTTTTCAGTATCCAAATAGCCGGAATCTTCGGTTTTGATAGCATTATCAATTTTAAAAGCGATGGTTTTAATGGTTTCAAATATGCTCTGCATGGGTTATCCTTAATGGGGTAGTTTAGACATTTTTGGCGTGTTGGTCGATCCAAGCGATTACCTGCTTAGGATCATTCAGATTCAATATATCGATATGAGACAAAATCGCATAGTGATCCAGATTGATACTCTCGTCAATCGCAATGGCTTCCGAATAGTCGAGATAGCGTTCATCAATCTGATTACGAAAGATAGCGATACGCGGCAGCGGTAGATTTTTGAGTCCTTCAACTAAGAGATAATCAAAATCTCCAAAGAGTTCAATCAGCTC
>JACXUN010000148.1 GCA_014763905.1 Campylobacterales bacterium | reverse complement strand
TCATAACCGTCTTTGAGTTCAATAGTTTGAATCAAACAACGCTCCAGTCCTGCTAAAACTGTACTAATTCGGTCACTCTCTTTGACTCTCAGCTCTTCAGCATTTTTGACGATACTGGTTCCCTCTGCTACTGCCATAGCGATAGAGAGAGCCGGTAGTTCGTCGATTAGCCATGCGATATTCTCTTCAACAGTTGTGGCTTGAAGCTTGCCATTGTATCGGATACGGATATCACCGATCGGTTCATAAATATTCTCTTTTTGAATAAACTCAATATCGGCTCCCATCTTCTGAAGCACCTTATACGCCTCGATGCGGGTAGGATTGAGGGTGACATTACGGATAACCGTTTGGCTTCCCGGTACGATAGCAGCCGCTACCGCAAAAAAGAAACCGCTTGAAGGATCAGCCGGTACGGTAATATCAAGCGGATTGAGCGGCTGGATCAGCGGTTTGATTTCGATCCAACCCGCTTCGTCCGTCGTAATTTCGGCTCCCATACCGTTTAGCATCCGTTCGGTATGGTCACGTGAAAGTAAGTTCTCTTTGTAATAACTTGGTTTATCGGCTTGAAGGGCGGCAAGAATCAGTGCCGATTTGACTTGTGCCGAATCGATTGGAGAGTGATAACGGAATGATTTCAGATCACCGCCGCGTATCGCTAAAGGAGCTAGGTTCCCCTCTTTGCGTCCATCTATTTTGGCTCCGATAGCTCGAAGCGGATCGGTTACGCGTTTCATTGGTCTGGCACGGAGATATTTATCACCGGTTAAGATAAAGGAACCTTTGATACCAGAGAGTAGCCCGGCATAGAGCCGCATTCCGGTTCCGGCATTGCCGCAGTCCAAAATATCATCAGGCTCCGTTAAGGTTTCAGGTGGAATGATCTCGATACTTGAACCTTCCCGTTTAATGCTTGCTCCTAACTGTCCGGCAATGGAAAGGGATGCCAAGGTATCTTCTCCTAAGAGAAAGTTTTTAATTTTAGAAGGTCTATCACTCAAAAGTGAAAACATGGCACAGCGGTGAGATATCGATTTGTCCGGTGCAATATCTTCACACGATAACTCGAAAGGATTTTCTCTAGGCGATACGGTTACACTTTTCATCTAAGTTTGGCTCCATAAGCATTGTCCAGTGCTGATAGGATGGCTTGGGTTGTCTCTTCGATGGCTTTGTCGCTGAGTGTCCCTTCAATCGACTGAATAAAGAGACGAATGGTTAAACTCTTCTGCTCTACTAAGTTCTCATCTTTATAGATATCAATAGGATAGCACTTTTTAAGAAGCGGTAATTTCAGAGAGTTGATCACCGTTTCGACCTGATTGTAAGGCAGATTCTGATCTATCACGATACTGAGATCTTTATAGACCCCTTGAAATTTTGAAATGGCAGTTGCGTTGATATGTTGCGGAATGAACGCATCAAAGTCAATCTCTGCAATATAAGCTTGCGGAATATCAAACGCTTCAGCAGCTGTTGGATGGAGTTTGGTCATAAACCCGCATATGCTGCCATTGATAATAATATCGGCAGATTGGTAAGGGTGTATCAAGGCATTGTTTTCCGTGCTGCTTCGCAGTGAGATATCCCCCAAAACAACAGAAAGTTTCTGAACAAAGGTATTGAAATCAATCAGAGCAGGTTTTCCGGTATTGATAACGGTTTCACTCTCTTTTTGTCCGGCAAAGATAAAGCTGATTACCTCTTTTTCATTTCGATCTTCATCAAAAACGGTTCCGATCTCAAAGAGAGCGATGGAACGTTTGGAGTAACTGATATTGCGTTTGGCAGCATTCAGCAAATTGATCAAAATAGTGGTTCTTAAGGTGTTGAGGTCTTCTGTAATCGGATTGATAACATCCAGCTCCTCTTTGACAAGTGGGAAGTTATACTGTTCTAAAAGTGACTTATCACTAAACGCATACGAGACACTCTCATAGAAACCTGCCGCTACGGCACGCTGTTTTAAGCCTTTTTTTGCATAGTAGCGTACTGTGGTCGCATTGGTACGTTGTGCCTCGGTGAAATTCAAAGGTTTGGCTTCAATATTATTGATTCCGACAATACGAACAATCTCTTCGGCAATATCTTGGATATTAACAATGTCATGTCTAAATTTTGGAATCACGACACCAAATGTCTCTTCTCCGGTATTTTGAAGTTTAAAACCAAGTGCGGTTAGGATATGGAGAATCGTTGCCTTGTTAATATCTTTTCCAATGATAGTGGATATCTCTTTATCATTAACCGATAAAAATTTCGGTTCACTCTCCTCTTCCAGTGAAAGTACCCCGTCAAAGAAGTTGCAACCGCCGTAATTTTCTAATATGTAGGTTAGATATTTGGTTCCTAATGAGAGCTTAGGCTCACTTCCTCGTGAAGTGTTATAGTAGAGTTCATCGGTTTCGAGTTTCTGATCGGATACGACATCAACCAAAATAGTCGGATTGATATAGCTGGCTTCAAACAATATTTTGGTCGTTTGATCATCTATTTTGCTCTCTTCATTCTGCCTGATTCCCAAAATAGAGAGTAGTTTACCATTGGCTTCAATAGCGGTGACACCATTTTTCATGGAGGTATTAATGGTAATTTTGTCCTCCGCTTCGACCAACACCTCTCTGGTTTTATAGGCACGTAAAATAACACCGGTAGTATGGGTCGCGTATTTTATCATATTGCTGATGTTATCATTTTGTAGTTCGTCGATCAGAGCAAGTCTGAGGGTAATGAGTAGGGAGGTTTTTGGTTCTTTGATCTCTGCCATACTATATTGCAATGAGCCATTAATGTGTGCCGTTTTCTTTAACTCGGCAACCCGTGCTATTCCGATTTTCTCTTTTTTTAGATTATCATATTCAAAAGGAATAAGCGGAATATCAAAAGCGGCACTCAAATCTCTAGCTACCCCATAGATACTCAAACAGTCACCGCGATTTGCCGTTAACTCGATCTCGATTACGGTATCATTGAGTACTTCATACTCACGCAGCTCTTTTCCGACTTGAAGCTTACCGATACTTTTGTCCAGAATCATAATCCCGTCACCGATATCCGGCAAGCCCAATTCGCTTGCGGAACAGATCATACCTTCACTCTCGACACCGCGGAGTTTGGCATGTTTGATTTCAAAATCATCACCCAGTTTGGCTCCGATGGTTGCGACCGCTACATATTCGGCATGAACCACATTGGCGGCTCCACAGACAATTTGCCGGGTAACATTATTTCCAATGTCGATTTGACAAACATTGAGTTTGTCGGCATCGGGATGTTTCTCGCAGGCAACGACTTTCCCTACAACAACTTTTTCAGGAATCACATAACGCTTAATACTATCAACTTCCAAACCAATGCTATTGAGGGTTGCATAGAGTTGTTCATCACTTATGTCGCTGATATCAATAAAATTTTGTAACCATGTTCTTGTAACGATCATCTAAACTGCTCCAATAGTCTTGTGTCTCCTTCAAATAACATACGTAAATCAGGAATTTTGTGTAATAGCATCGCAAATCGCTCGATACCTAGTCCAAAGGCATACCCGCTCACATTTTCATAGTTAACGGCTTCAAAAACATTCGGATCAACAATACCGCATCCGAGTACCTCTAGCCAGCCCGTATCCGAACAGACACGGCACCCCTCGCCTCCACAGAAGATACAAGAGATATCCACCTCGGCGGACGGTTCGGTAAACGGGAAAAAGCTCGGTCTAAATCGAATCTCTACCTCTCCGAACATATAGTGCAAAAAGTCAGAAAGGATGGCTTTGAGATTGGCAAAGCTCACTTTGTGCTTGGCTTCAACAACCAATCCCTCAATCTGATGGAACATCGGTGTATGCGTCAGATCGTAATCTTTTCTAAAAACGGCTCCCGGTGCGATCATGCGAATCGGCGGTTTTTGAGCCAGCATGGCTCGAATCTGTACCGGTGAAGTATGGGTTCTAAGCAGTTTTCCATCTCTACAGAAAAAGGTATCCTGCATATCCCGTGCCGGGTGGTTTTTCGGCAGGTTCAGTGCTTCAAAGTTGTGGAAATCGTCTTCTACTTTTGGTCCATCTTCTACCGCGAAGTTCAATGCGATAAAATAGTCGATGATTTTATCCATTGTTGCCATAACTGGATGCAAAGCCCCTTTGGCTTCTAAGTTGCTGTAGAGTGATACATCAATCGCTTCTGCTTTTAAGATGCGATCAATTTCTACTTTTTTTAGTACATCATATCGTTCATCATAAAGATTTTGGAGATGTTCTTTGGTTCGATTTAGCTCTTCGGCAAAGGCTTTTTTTTCAG
>JACXUN010000147.1 GCA_014763905.1 Campylobacterales bacterium | reverse complement strand
GCAACAGGAGTAGCTGATAATGTAGGTGGCGGAGGAGTTGTCCCACAACTATAAATCTTTAGATGTAAATCATCGAAAATCACTCTACCGGTTACTCCATCAGCCTTACCGCTGCTGGTAACATTATAAGGATAGATTCGTACATAATAGGTTGTATTTGGTTTCAGGGTATAGATAGTGTCAAAATCATAATGACTGGCATAGTATAAGCCACTGTCATCGACAAAGGTAGCGGTTGCACCTGTTGTTGGATTATTATGATCGATTTGAATAGGTGTCGATTTGAGTGTGGTAGGTGAACTAAATGCCGAATTGTCGTCAATTTTTATCTGTATTTTATAGGCACCACTGTAGTTCCAAGCACTTGAATTATACTTATAAGTTGCGGCTGAAGCACCATAGAGATAATAATCCTCACTGAGATTTGTCGGGGTTGTAAAGCTATACTCGATATAGGTACTATTGGTTTGAGCAGCGGGAACCGCACTACTGCTCATATAGAAAACTTCATTGGTACGACCGGTATTACTTGTGGTAAATCCACCAATAGCCTCATTACCTGCTGACGCAATGATATTTGCATTATGAATAACAGGTAGAGCATGATTTGAGCTGGCTTTTGTAGGATTATTTGCATTATGAGTCCAAGCAACGGCTTGATCGACCCAAATGTCAGCATTGGTTACAACCGGTGCAGCACAGGCTGGTGGCAGTGCCGGTTCTGATTGATAGTTACCAAAGTTATTTCCGACTAACTGATAGCCGCCGTTGTCAAAATCAAGATCTGAGATATTGTGGAAGCACAACCAGTTATGATCGGTATCCGATCCATTGGTTGGTTCGGATTGGGTACCGGTTCCGTTATTGAACTCATCTCCAGTAGAGAGATAATCATCGCTAAATCCACCATCAGTAGAGATCTTCCCTGCACTGTTTTTCTCAAAAATACCGACCCAGTTATCGACGGCATAATCACCTTGCACGCTGACTGGAACCCAAAAGGTATATTGACCATTTGCATCAGTTGTGGTACTGTCAAATTCGGTTTCGCCGCATCGTTTGATCAGTAGACCGATATTTGCCATACCGGTTTCGGTATCTTGGTCGAAATGCCCGTCTTGGTCTAAGTCATTAAAGACATAACCGCTAATGGTTGAACCGTTGAAGTTACCGAAATTTTTGTTGCTAATTGCGGCTCCATTCACCGTTACCGCAACTGAGTTTGGTGTGGTTGATATCCAGCCGTTTACATCTGTAGCCGTGCTGCAGTCAGCGGTATTGGAGGCATCTTCGATCAAGATATAATCACCAGAAGCGAGGTTCAAAGAGTAGGCACCTGTGGTACTATTGGCTTGAACCGAGCTAATGTAGGTATTGTCTGTTTTACATACTTTGACATAGGTTGTCTTCCCCATTCCTGTTTCGGTAGCATCTTTAAGTGCATTGTGGTTGGTATCATTATAAACGGTACCACTGACCGCATATTTTGATGGTTGGCACTTATACAGACCGATACCACTGATAGTCAAATCATCTCCCCAAGCTCCCTCTTGATAGGCATTATCCATTATTCGTAATGAGAGAGTACTGCTTGTCGGATTGATGAGATAGGTGAACTGATGCCATTTATCATAGTCGGCACCAGAATTTGTCGACGTGGTATCTCTAGGGATCGTGGTATATCCACTGCCCAAGCTGTGCCATGATCCGTCATTGTACCCCATCTGTATCTGTGGATCGGAGGCACTGTGTGCCGTGTAGTTACTGTGAAGGGCATTACTAAAGTGAGCAACAAAGAGATACGGTACGGTTGAATCGATCGTCAAACTTTTTGATTCCCATGAAGTGATGGCACGACCATAATCGTTTCCATTGACATAAAGATAGTTTTGTGTTCCCATACCATATTTGCTATTCCCTGGGAAGCGATATGCCGCAATATAATCAGACGAAAGAACTTGGCTATTGCTATTAATCGAAGCTTCGGTATTTTTTGCCGAGACCCAATCTTTTGGTTTGAGATTATCTCCCTGATAGTAAGCTTCTGTTTTCCATGTATTGTTGGAGAGCCAAGTATTAGGATTACGAACCGCACCGACCAATGAAGAGAAGTCTCCGTTGGGTGCATAGTTTACACTGGTATCAAGGGTATATCCGGCAGGACAAGTTTGATCTACTTCCGGTACGATAGGAGGTGTTGTGACTGAATCAATCGTAATCGTATAATCCTCTACCTCACCATTCGTTGCGAGACCATCAGGATTGGTGACTTCAGAAGCGTTAGAAGCAATACGCAGACGCAGTACCAATTTAGAAGCCGAACTATTAACTGTAACACCCTTCCAATTTAATGTAACAGAACCGCTTCCCGCAGAGACTGTTACCTTTTGTCGTTCGGATGCTTCGAGTTGACCGTCATTGTCAAAGTCTATCCATGCTGCCAATGTCGCATTGGCTCCGGTATTGTTATGATACGGCACAGAAAGAGTGTAGTTGGTATCTGTTGGAGAAATAGATGGTGGTGTGAGTGAGTTATTATCAGCAAGTTTTCCACCGCTATTATCACCCGTTGCCGTACCTGGTCCATCTGATTGGGTGGCACTCTCCGTATCGGGACGGGTATCCCCGATATATAATGCCCCGCTGCAGAGCGTCGCACCGTGTCCTGCTACCGCATATCCATCAGCAGCACCGTAATCGTACGGTGCTGCATAATACCAGATCGCCATATACCCATGCCAATCCACATCACCTCTACTGGTATCAGCGTTACCGACAAAGGCATTCCGCCCGTCAGCATACTCCAATGCAAAGGTATAGGTGGTGTTTTTACTGTCAGTTGTACTGATGGTACCGGTATCGATATAAGGCATATTAAGTGGGAAGGGAGAAATGGTCTCAGTATCACTATAGTTCGTTCCTGTACCCCCATCTTTAAAAGAGGTATTGGCAGTGGCCGGAATGGCAGTATTGTAAAATGATGACGGAGGGTTGGTGATATCATAGGTCGTCATTGCACGCCATGGTGTAGTAACCCCATTGACGGTTGCCGAGATGGGATAGATATAGACCGGTGTGCCGTCATCAGCTTGAGATTCCCAGTAGCCGCCTGTCGGCTTGTAGGTAAACATGATGTTGCTGCTGCTTTTTTTACTGGTCTGTTCCCAGTATCCGATATGGGTAAACATGACACCACTCAGAGATAAAGGATTGCTGGCGTTGATACCATTCATAGTAACATCAAATGTGTTATACTTTTTACCCAGAGAGGAAGCGGTTTTGGTATTTTTAAACACGTTGAAATCGGTGTAATCAAAGGCACTCCAGATGATCTCATACGGGGTAGTCGAACCGGAAGAATCAGCCGTACAGATTGGGTAGCTTAGGCTTGGAGCCGATGTTAATGAATCATCATTTTGAATGGTACCCAATCCTTGACTATCACTAATGGTTGTATTGGAAGCCCCGGAGAGGTTAACATAGAAAGTCTCATCACTTTCAACATTGGTATCTCCGGTGACATTGACGGTAATGGTTTTCGAGGTTTGTCCGGCTAAAAAAGTCAGCGTTCCCCTTGCCGCGGCATAATCATAATTGGTGGTTGTCGCCGTACCGTTTGCGGTAGCATATTTGACCCTTACCGTACTAGTATACGTACTAGAGAGTGAAACGGTAAAGGTAAACGCTTTAGTTCCGCTATTCCCTTCTGTCGAGGTAACATCATTAATGCTGATGGTTGGTTGGGGTGTTGCAGAATTGAAGCTTAGTGAGATATCATCGACTTTGGCAAAACCATTGGTTCCCCTTGTACCGTAAAACTCAATACGAACATAAGCCGTACCGGACGGAGTTTGTCCACCGCTTAAGGTTTTATTGCCGGAGAGTAACCCGGTTCCTCCCTCACTTTTATATTTGAAAGGGTAGGTAAATTCTGCCGATGTGGTTTTGAGTACATTTTTAGCAGAGTCGAGATATCTGAGATACACCTTTCCGTAAGCACCGTCAGTATGTTTGGCTTCACGATAGTTGAGGATATACTCTCCTGCCTGTGAGACAGCTATATCCTGATAGGTAGTGGTTCCATCCCCCAAGATGAGAAACCCATCCCCGTTATTAACCGCTCCTCCCGTCCACGCATCGGTTTGACAATAGGCAAAAGCACTATTGAGATTGACATGTGTCCAACTGCTTGCATTACAATAGGCATAAGTCGAACAGGAACAACTAAATCCTCCGTTGTTCACAGTCACAGCAAAACTTGGCAAGCTAAAAAAAGCCATAAGCCATAAAAGCAGTGATAAAATCTTTTTCATT
>JACXUN010000146.1 GCA_014763905.1 Campylobacterales bacterium | reverse complement strand
CAAACGCTTTTGATTGTAATTGTTGATATAGTTTTCAATAGCTTTTCGTAGCACTTTCATATTTTTATACTCATTAAGATAAGGAAATGGTTGATTCAATCAGTATCGTTGTAATGGTTAACAATGGTAATAATAGGAGATAAATCCACAGTAACTACTCTCTCTCAATCTGAATATAATCAAACCACTTCGTATACTCTCTTGGATCGCTTCGATATCCTACCAAAGAGGTGTAGATCGATCCTTGGGCATCTAACATAAAAACCATCGGTACCCCTTTGACCTCAAAGTTTGAGGGATAACGGTCCCGATCTCTATCGATCAGTAATACCACAAACTCACGATTGAGCCGTTCGATCATCGTTTCATCTTGCAGTGTTGTCGCCTTTAGCTTTTGACACCAACGGCAGTTTTCACTCTCAACCAACATAAAAACGCTCTTGTTCTGCTCTGTTGCCAAGCTTAATGCCGTTTCATAATCATGCTGTATATTATCAATTTTCGGTAAGGTTTGATGGAGAGAAGGTTGCTCCGTATGCACGACATTATCTTCGGCTTGATGCTGTTCACAGGCTGTCATCATCAACAAAGCCAGTAATAAGGGAAACCGTTTCATTTTTTTCCTTTGACCATTATTCGATCAATATTAACCTGAGTTCGACGGAGTATTATACAGAAAGTTATCCGATTACCCGTAAAATGCTCAGGTTAATCCCATCTATACCATTTGGTACCAACTGTTATTCACAGTGTTAAGTAAAAATTTAAATTTTTTTTAATAAAATATATATAGTATTTATATTTTATATTTTCTTAAGGATTAGAGATGAAAAAGCCTCTTTCTTCACTCATACTGTTTGCTTCCATGCTGCTACACGGATATGATGATATCCCGATACAACAAGCTCCCAATGCCCAACAGTTTTTAGTCAGTGATGCAGCACTCAATCAAGCAAAAAAACTCTACTACTATGGAACGCTCTATCGAGACGGTAACGGGGTAGCCTGTGATTTACACAAAGCTTTTGAGTTCTTTTATCTTGCTGCCAGCTCCAACTATCCACCGGCACAGTATCAAGTCGGTATGATGTTTAGACACGGACACGGTATCCATGCCAGCTATGACTATGCCAAATATTGGCTCAAAAAGTCAGCCGACAACCAATATCGGCTTGCTCAGGAGATTTATACCGTCTATTATAAAAATCCGCCGGTTGAACCGGTACAGTATGTGACGCAGTGGAACCAATAATTGGTTATAATCTCTTTATGATTTATCCTTTTCAATGCAATTGCTTATCCCATGTATAGCCAGATTCATCGCAATATCCAATCATGGTACCACAGTCACGGACGGACTGATCTGCCGTGGCGAAATACAGCCAATCCCTATCACATCTACCTCAGCGAGATCATGCTCCAGCAGACACAAGTCAAAACGGTACTGGAACGTTTCTATTTTCCCTTTTTGGAGCAGTTTCCGACTTTTACTCATGTCTCCCAAGCTCACTTAGATGAGATACTCAAAGCATGGGAGGGACTTGGATACTACAGCCGGGCTAGACATCTGCATCTAGCCGCACAGCAGTGTGACGGTATCTTGCCCGATAATGCAGCGGAGTTGGAGAAGCTGCCGGGCATCGGCAAATCTACCGCTCATGCGATCGCCTGTTTTGCGTTTGGAGCGGATCTGCCGATTTTGGATGCCAATGTCAAACGTATCCTCTATCGTTTTTTTGCTATTGAATCCTGTTCGACCACAGCACTGTGGGAGAGAGCGTATGCACTCTTTGACAGCGATCACAGTTATCTCTATAATCAAACCCTGATGGATATCGGAGCCTTAATCTGCCGACATACCCATCCACTCTGTGATCAATGCCCTTTGGCGGAACAGTGTCAAGGACAGAAACACCCCAAACGCTACCCGACGAAAAAAGCCAAAAAGCCTAAACCGATACGTCGTCGAACCATACAGATATATACTGACCGCTCAACTTACGGATTAACCCAAAATCAGACTCGACTGCTCCAAGGACTCTGGAGTTTTCCCCAAACCGATTCTGATCTACCGCCGCATCCTCATGCAACCCATCTAGGCGAGGTGATTCATCACTATACCCACTTCACTCTTCATGCTGAGGTGTGGCTGTATCCTTATCAAACAACTGCAACGATTCGATGGTTTACAATGGAGGAGATTGATGAACTTGCTTTGAGTGGAGCTGATCATAAAGTGCTAAAGCTATTGCATCAGCATCTCGGATTTAAATCGTCGCCTGCGGTTCTCCGATAA
The DNA here is from genome assembly GCA_014763905.1 of Campylobacterales bacterium. Classification (GTDB taxonomy): domain Bacteria; phylum Campylobacterota; class Campylobacteria; order Campylobacterales; family Sulfurovaceae; genus UBA1140. The sequence continues at coordinate 2,018 of JACXUN010000146.1, read as the reverse complement.
AATAGCCTTGGGAGTAGTCAGCTCCCAGACTCATCACCGTATCATAGACCGCTTGGTTATGTACATACTCGACAATCGTTTGCGTCCCCAACTTTTTAGAAAAGGCGATAATCGCTTCGGTGATAATCCGTGACTCCGTATCATGATCGATATTTTTAATCAGACTGCCGTCGATTTTAATATAATCGATATCCAGATCCAAAATATAAGAGAAATTGGCATACCCCGTACCAAAATCATCGATCGAGACTTGGGTGCCATAACTACGTATTTTTTTGATAAATCGATTCACGATTTCAAAATCTTTGATCTCTTCCGATTCCGTGATCTCAAAAATAATCCGCTCCGGATAAGGATAGGAACCCAATTTGTTATAGATATAACTTCGCATCTCTTGATCGACAATATCTTCCGTACTCAAATTGATCGAACACTCATACTCCGGGCGATCTCGAAAGGTCTCCAGCGTGGTATCGATAACCGCCTGTGTGATTTTGGAATAGAGTTTCGCCTTTTTGGCAATCTCCAAAAAGAAAAACGGCGAGATAGTATTCCCCTCCTCATCGATCATCCGAACCAACGCTTCATACTTCACGATCTTACCGGTGGTATTATTTTGAATCGGTTGATAATAGGGGATAAACCGATTCTGTTCAATCGCCCGTTTAATCCGTTTGATCCAGTTGATGTTTTTTGCGTAGTTCTCTTCGTTTCTCATGGCGTGTTTGTAGATCATCAGCTTTTTGTGCTGCCGCTTTGCCATATTGCGGGCGATACCGGCATAGAGCGGGAGATTTTCCCGTGATCCGTGCAGGGAATACGCGGCGATACCACCGCTCACGGTAAAACTGATACAAGCCGGAGCATTACAATCGATCGTACTCTCCTCGATGTCGTTGATAATCTCCCGTAGGAGAGTCTGATAGCTATCGGTATGGATATTTTTCTCTTCACAGAGCAGGAGAAACTCATCATTGTATACACGATAGACTTGACACTGATACCGCTCTGCGATAAACGCCAACAGTTTCGCCATATGCACCAACACCCTATCTCCCATTCGATTTCCATAGAAGTCATTGAGTTTCATAAAATCATCGATATTGAGATAGAAAACAACCGGTCGATGTGCGTGGTCTAAATCTTCTAACAGTTTCGTCTTGTTAGGCAGACCGGTGAGATAATCGATCTTGTGTTTCGCCAGCTCCTCTTTGCTCCGTTCCAGCTCTGTAATATCATGCCGAACCGCTACATACTCTAAAAGCGTACCGTTAATGTCCAATACCGGGATAACCGTGGCATCGACGATATACGACTCACCGTTTTTTCTTCGATTTTTGATCACACCCCGCCAGATTTTTTTGCTCTGTATGGTATGCCACATCTCTTCAAATATCTCATGTGGCATATCAGGGTGACGGATAATACTGTGCGACTTACCGATCAGCTCTGCTTCACTATAGCCGGAGATTTCGCAAAAACGCGGATTGGCATAGGTGATGATTCCCCTTAAATCGGTTTTGGAGACGATACTGGTCTCATCCATTGCCATCTTATACCGATCCAGAGAGGAGAGGGTATTGTTCAGTTCATGCCGCATCCGGTTAAAAGCATAGAGTGCTTTGCCGATCTCATCCTCGGTATCACTTTGAAGCTGCACCGACATATCTCCGTGAGCGATTTTATTGGATGCTTCTTCCAGCCGCTCCAGACTCTCCAGCAACGAGTAGTAAAAAGCCATTATAAAATAAGTCGCCAGCACCACAATCGAAATCAGCCATGTCACAAACATCAAGAAAGTTGAACGCTCTTGTACTAAACTGTTATAGTGAGAAAATAGAGCATAACTCGGGAGAACCAGTAAAAAAAAGAGAATAGAAAAGGAGGTTAGAATTTTAAATTTAAAATTTAATTGATTCATAAATCCAACTGCTGGTCGCAAGAGTACACGTAGCAACGTTTCCAAACCTTCCTTGTTTTATTTTGTGTATTATTAGTTTAATTGTATTAAATTTTAG
>JACXUN010000145.1 GCA_014763905.1 Campylobacterales bacterium | reverse complement strand
GCCAATGTTTTAATAGGACCCGCCGAAATGGCATTCACGCGGATACCGTCTTTTCCTAAATCTTCAGCAAGATATTTGGTGGTCATCTCCAGAGCGGCTTTGGCAACCCCCATAAGATTGTAGTTGGGAATATATTTCACTCCACCGTAGTAGCTGAGTGTCAAGACAGAACTGTTGTTTGATAAAATCGGCTTCAATTCTCGTACGATTTCGATAAGGGAGTAGACAGAGATATCCATCGCGATATCAAAAGCCTCTTTGGAAATATCATGGAAACGTCCGGAAAGCCCCTCTTTTGGTGCAAAGGCAATAGAGTGCACGATAAAGTCAATCTGTCCCATATCTCTCTCTAGTGATTCACGTAGAGCAACAATCTCTTCCGGTTTGCTAACATCACACGGATAAAATCGTCCTTCGCAACCAAGTTCATCGGCAACCGGTGCTAATTTCTGTTCAAATCGCTCATTCAGAAATGTAATCGCCATCTCGGCACCCTGCTCTTGACACGCTTTGGCGATACCGTAGGCGATTGATTTCTTGTTTGCAATTCCAAGGATGACTCCTTTTTTGCCTTTCATTATCATCTTATTCTCTCCATCATAAAATTAATTGGGGTATTTTATCACGATTGAGATAGAATACAAATTAAAGTGATCAGTATGTGTTGTGTAGAGTAATAAACTCAACGACAAATCCTCCCTTTGGTCTGAGCATTTCGTTTATCATTCTACACAACACATACTTTTAGAGGTACATGAAATGAAAGATATTTTACTCATTAATACCGGGGGAACCTTCAATAAGATTTATAATCCTTTAACCGGAAACTTAGATATCGATACAAAGGGAAATGCCGTAAAATCGATAGCTGAAATGTGGCTAACAAGTTTAGAAACAATAAATATTATCAACAAAGATAGTTTATATATGACAGATGAAGATCGATTGCTTATTTTTCAGACAATCGAAAAATCTGATTTTCAAAAAATTGTCATCATACACGGAACCGATACGATGGATTTGACCGCGAGCTATTTGGAATCGAAAAATTTAGAAAAGACGATTGTATTGACCGGAGCGATGGTACCGTTTAGTATCAACCCCATTGAAGCTACGGCTAATCTGGCATCAGCTCATGGCTTCCTTCAAGGATTCAGTAATTATGGGGTTTTCATTGCTATGAATGGGAAAATAGCGCTCAATCCAATTCTCAAAAAAAATAGGGAAAGGGGATATTTCGAATTGAAAGAGCTTTAAAAGTACAACGACACAGTCAGAGTAAATCTTTAATCCCTAGCAATTTAGAAATAGGGGGATAGCTAGAGAAAAACGTATGTCGTTGTAATGGTATTATAACAAAAAAAACTAAAATAACAAGAGTTTTTTTATTTTTTTTTGTGTTTTTTAATTTTTTTTATAAATTAACATCAATTAATCATTAAGTACTATAATTATAGTTAAAAATTTTTGTCTTTAGGAGTCCCATGAAATCATTACGCCCGCTGCTTATCGTCGCAACGATTATTGCATTGATTATAGTTTTATTTATTTCACTAGCTTCAAAACAAAAGATGGTAACCGTCATGGAAGACAATATCGGTAAGCAGCCAATCCCTATTATTCTTAATCATTTTCAGGATAGTGATTGCGGAATGGTTATCGATTCAGTCGAATACGCTTCTCAAGTGATAGCACCTGACGGCAAAACATGGTTTTTTCATGATCATGGCGGTATGATCAAATGGTTGGAACAAAAAAGTTTTAAAAAAGATGCTATTATATGGGTTCACAGTTTAGATACACAAAAATGGATCGACGGTCGCCAAGCTTACTATACTCGGGATGAAATCACCCCGATGGAGTATGGATTTGGTGCCTATGAAAATCCCAAAGCGGATCGCATCGGTTTTGATGAGATGCGGTTATACACTTTGCGAGGAGAAACGATGGCAAATCCAACCATTCGGCAACAACTACTTAGAACGAAAAAGGAGAGTAATGGAAACTAGCCAAATTATTTATATTATTATCACTGCTTTTCTAGGTTCTTTTGGACATTGTATTGGAATGTGTGGAGGAATCGTTATTGCTTATAGTGGAACTAAAATTAATCAACAATGGAACAAAACCAAACAGGCGATTGCTCACCTCTTCTACTCTTTTGGACGCGTTCTTACTTATGTGGTACTAGGAGGAGTGTTTGGCTATCTAGGTGGTGTGGTAACGTTTAACAATACTGCTAATGGAATCATGTGGCTTGTAGCCGGTAGTGCCATGATACTAGCAGGGTTGTCACTTCTAGGCAAAACCAAATTCTTGACCATGATAGAACATTCATTCTCAAAGTCAATTTGGTATCAACAGAGCTTTAAATCCTTACTACGCAATCAATCACTCTTAAGCTTTTTTCTTCTTGGTATGCTTAACGGACTACTTCCTTGCGGTCTCGTTTACAGTTTTGCTATTATTGCAGCAAGTACCGCCGATCCCTTTTATGGAGCATTGGTGATGCTGATCTTTGGACTCAGTACCATTCCGGCTCTCTTTTCACTCGGATTTTTTGTCGGGATATTTAAGCAGTCGGCTTTGAGAAATATTATGATTCGATTGGCGGCGATTGCGGTGCTGCTTTACGGAGCCTTTACGATTTATAACGGCTATCGCTATTTAACCGAACCCGATCGAACCCTGCGGGAGTGTCATTGACGCGTAGGGTGGGCTTCAGCCAACCCTACAGCCACACCCCATTCCTCACAAAATAAACCACCGGATACGCACTCACCAGCACCACATACAAACTATTAAAAACCAATGAAATCCGATAACTTCCCCAGCTCTCCTCCCCCAACATCTCCATCACCCCCGATCGTATTCCGTAAAAAGTACCGATAAACAAAAAGGTATAAATCAAATACCCCACATAGTAGTAATCCCCCTGCAAAAAACAGAACGGACAGTGGTGTGTCGGGAGTTCATAGATATAGGTTCCAAAAAGGGCAATCAAACTCACCAAGGCAATCACGATAAAGATAATATTGCTCAACGCAAAAAAATATTTGACCCGCAGCCAAAATGCCGCCAACATTAGCCCAAAACTGCCATAAAAAAAACTGAGCAAAATCGGCGTTGGGATACTCAATATCTCCCCCATCGAAGAGGTCGAAGCGGTCGAGTAGAGCGTCCCGCAGCAGCTTACCATTTTGGAGATATCGATATCGGCAAACATTAATCCCTCAATCACAATCTCTCCGACCAAAAAAAGAAACGCTATGATAAAAAACTCAAATTTGAGTCGGGTATAAGGCAGATCAACGCGACGCATATCTAGGTAATGCAGGCTCAACCATAAACCAAAAAGGTAAAGATTAATAACTTTGAGGATTAACAGATAGTTTCCATATGCTGTCGCATCTACCACCCCGGCAGCACACATCGCACCGGTTAATTGCGAGGAAATCTTATCCAGAGTAAAGACAAAGAAGAGAAAAAGCGGCAGTTTAATCGCAAAGATATATTTGACAATCGTCGCCGTTAAAAAGCTCTGCTTCTCCAGCCGATACTGCTCCGGTGTGGTCGCATTGATATCCCATCGAAAAAATATTTTAATCGAAAGGATAAATGCAATGGATGCAAAGAGTAAAAAGATAGTATCCAATATCAGTATCGTCAACACTTCAGGCGAGAGTATCATAACAACCGCCCCCGCTGTATCGCAATAATCCGATCCACCATCGCCAAATCAAAAAAGAGCGGATCATGCGTCGCCACCACAATCGTTTTGCCACTTGATTTTAACTGCTGAAGTATCCCGATAAAATCCTGCGAAAGCTGCTCATCCAAATTCGCGGTCGGCTCATCGGCGATAATCACTTGCGGGTCATTGATCAACGCCCGAGCAATCGCTACCCGCTGCTGCTCCCCGCCCGAGAGATTGCGTACCATGGTTGTTTGCTTATCGAGGATATTAAATTGTGCCAAAACCCGTTCTAGCTTTGCTTTAGCTTCCGCTTCATCAGGATTGGTCGGAACCAGCGGAAGCAGCACATTATCTTGGACGGTCAATGTCGGGATGAGATTGTACTTCTGAAAGATAAACCCAATAGTCTGCTGACGATAATCGGCAGCAAAATTATCAGGCAGTTTGGAGATACGTTGCTCATTGACAATCACCTCTCCTGATGTCGGCTTGGTCAATGCAGCGATGAGAGAGAGAATCGTGCTTTTACCACTACCACTGACCCCTTTGAGAACGACGAGTTCACCTTTTCCTATTTCGATATTGATGTCTTGTAGGGCGGTTACTTTATTATTTTTAGAGGGTTCGTAGATTTTGGTTATGTTTTTTAGGGTAATCATTACTTATCCGATTCTTTTGGTATCTTAT
>JACXUN010000144.1 GCA_014763905.1 Campylobacterales bacterium | reverse complement strand
TTTTGCGGGACTAACGAGTTAATTCAAAAAAATTTGGCGAAGCATACAAAAAACCTCGTAAAGCTGTGACTATGATATCCCGTCGAACTCAGGTTAAAAGAAATTAATCCCAAAAAGAAGTATAGCATTAATAACATAAAAGGTTAAATTATATATAATTTATGTTAAGTATTTTATATTAGAGGAAAACTTTATGAAAAACATTATAGCGGTTTTGTTGGTAATGATATTTTTTTCGGGCTGTAGCGGCAAAAATTTAGCATGGGGATTTTGGAGTGATGATTGGGACAATGAGACGGTAGCCTATCAGCCGATGAAGTTACAAGATATTCTCTATGTGGATTCGGTGGTATTGGATGAGGGGCAAGAGGTGGACGTTAACTAGGAAAGCTTAAAAAACTGTGTTATTCCAAAGAGCGTACTCCTGTACTATGCAAACGCAAGCGTCCATTTCATGGATTGGGTACATAGTACAGGAGTACGCTCTTTAGAATAGAGGCTTCTGTAACTATGATATCCCGTCGAACTCAGGTTATACCATTTTGTTCTAATCCGAAACAACTACCGCTTCTTCCGGATAGACTCCGATCTCTTTGGCTTCGTTGATAATCATCTGACTCACCCGCATTTTGGATTCGATAATAATATCGGAGAGTTTGGATTTGATATGCAGTTCTAGCGGATGGTTGCCCGGATGCTTTTCCGCCAGACAATAAAGCTCTTCGATAATCTTGGCATCCGGCATTAGATTAAGTGCGAGGATAATCGGAGTCACTTCCGGTTCTGGGGTGTGTTTCTCCTCTTTTTTGACTTTGACTTTCTCTTTTTTGGCATCTTTGAGCGATTCGATTTTGAGGATGCTCATACGGGTGAAGTCCCCGTCCTTGGTAATGCGGACTTTAAAGGCGATCGGTTTATTGATATCGAACTCCTCTTCCAGCTCTTTGAGTTTGTTTTCAAACAGCATCAACTCAATGTTTCCGTGCAAATCCATAATATTGGCGATACCGAACTTGTTTCCTTTTTTGGATATCTTTTGTGTGATGCCTTCAATCTTACCGATAAATAATGCCTCAGAACCGTCTGCGAGCTCCGATATCTCCGAACTGAGATTATATTCGATCCCCTCCATTTGATCCCGATACTTATCAAGCGGGTGACCGGAGACATAGAACCCCAGCGACTCTTTTTCCATCGCCAGAATTTCGAGGAGATCATACTCCGGCATCTCTTTGAGGTGGACTTCGACGGTGGTCAACTCTGCATCATCCCCAAAGAGCGAACCGATCGCCATCTTTTTCGCTTGTGCTGCTTTGCCGGCTGCTTCAACGATATCTTCCACCTGTGTCAATAACGCACAGCGTGAGTGGTGAAACTCATCAAAGGCACCCGCTTTGATCAGGGATTCAATCACCTTTTTATTGACCTTGGAAGCATCGATACGGGAGACGAAATCGCTCATATCTTGAAACTCACCGCCTTCATTACGCACCCGGATAATAGAACTAATCGCCACATCTCCAGCTCCTTTGATCGCTCCCATCCCAAAGAAGACGATCTTCTGTCCGTCAATCTCATCGGCTTGGAAGACTGAATCCGAACGGTTGATACTCGGCGGACGCAGTTCAATGTTCAAGCTTTTGAGTTCGTCGACATATTTGACCACTTTGTCGGTGTTATTCCGCTCTAGGGTGAGCATAGCCGCCATAAATTCGGTCGGGTAGTAGTATTTGAGGAATGAAGTGTAGAAGGTGATAAGGGCATAGGCGGCCGAGTGCGATTTGTTAAATCCGTATCCGGCAAACTTGACGATCAGGTCGAAGAGCTCGGCGGCTTTGGTTTTGTCAAATCCTTTTTGCTCCGCACCGACGGCAAACTCCTCTTTGAGTTTGTCCATCTCCTCTTTGATCTTTTTCCCCATCGCCCGTCGAACCAAATCCGCACCGCCAAGGCTGAATCCTCCGATGGTCTGTACGATCTGCATAACCTGCTCTTGGTAGACGATAACTCCGTAGGTCGGTTTGAGAATCGGTTCCAGCTCCGGGAACATATAGGTGATCTCTGCTCGTCCATGTTTTCGCTCAACGAAATCATCCAGCATCCCCGACTCCATCGGTCCTGGTCGGTAGAGGGCGAGCATTGCGATAACGTCTTCAAATCCTGATGGTTTGAGCTTCTTGGCGAGGTCTTGCATCCCCGCTGATTCGATCTGGAACAGCCCCAAGGTGTGTCCGGTCGAGATATATTCATAGACCCCGCGGTCATTGATATCCTCTTCGATAAAGTTGATCCGTTTGCCGTGCCGCTGTTCGATGAGTTTGTTTGCCTCTTCGATGACGGTGAGGGTTTTGAGTCCCAAGAAGTCGAACTTGATCAGGTCAACATCTTCAACATATTTTCCGTTATATTGGGTCGCGAGGGTATCCTGTCCGCTGGGTTTAAATATCGGGGTTTTTTTCCAAAGCGGTTCGTTGGAGATAACGACCCCGGCGGCATGGGTTCCGGCGTTTCGGTTTAGCCCTTCTAGTGCCAGTGCATAGTCCCACGTCCGTTTCGCCAACGGATTACTCTCCAGCAGTTCTTTGATTTTGGGTTCTTTTTCATACGATTTTTTGAGATCGATACCGAGTTCATCGGGAATCAGTTTTGCCATCGCATCGGCTTGGGCGTACGGCATATCCAAAACCCGGGCAACATCCCGGATCACCCCTTTCGCCAGCAGTTTACCGAAGGTGATAATCTGAGCGACGTTGACCCGTCCGTATTTGTTAATCACATAGTCCAAAATCTCCTGCCGTCGTGCCTGACAGAAGTCTATATCGATATCGGGCATCGATACCCGTTCCGGATTGAGGAACCGCTCAAAGAGGAGTCCGTAGGGAATCGGATCGATATCGGTAATTTTGAGTGAGTAGGCGACGAGTGAACCGGCTGCCGATCCCCGTCCGGGACCGACCGGAATGCCCATCCGTTTTGCCGCATCGACGAACTCCCATACGATCAGCATATAGCCGGGGAATTTCATCGAGTTGATGATATTGATCTCGACTTCCAATCGGTCACGGTACTCTTGGTGCTGTTCAGGCGGAACAATTTTGAGCCGCTCTTCTAATCCCTTGCGGGCTTCATAGCTGAAGAGGGTTTTATCGTTTTCTAATGAATACTCCTCGTTTGGCTCCGGCAGTTCCAAGTTATTATCCGCCGCCCGCTCTCTGGCAAACTTGAAGTTCGGTGGAGTAGGGTTCCCGAGTTTGATCTCCAGATTACACTTATCGGCGATCTCTTGGGTATTGGTCAACGCTTCTGGGATATCGGCAAAGATCTTTGCCATCTCTTCGGGTGATTTGACATAAAATTCATGCACCGAGTGCCGCATACGGTTCGGGTCATCGTAGAGTTTGTTCATCGCGATACACATAAAGGCTTCATGAGCATCAGCATCTTTTTGATTGGTGTAGTGGGTGTCGTTGGTGGCGACGATTTTGATATCCAGTTCACGCGAGAGCTGGATGATCTGCTTGTCGATATTGTACTGATGATCGATTCCGTGACGCATAATCTCCAGATAGAAGTCATCACCAAAGAGTTCTTTGTACCGCATGGCGATCTTTTTTGCCTCTTCGTACCCTTTGGCTCCATTTTTGACATTTCGATCGGAGAGATTCATGTGCCAGTTGACCTCCCCTTGGAGACAGGCAGAGGAGCAGATCAACCCTTCGGCATTCTCTTTGAGCAGATCCCAGTTGATCCGCGGATAGTAGTAAAAACCATCGATATAGGCACGCGAGCTGAGGTACATAAGATTTTTATATCCGATCTCATTTTTGGCATAGAGGCAGAGGTGAAAACGCTGCCGGGTGCTTTTATCACCGATATCCGATTCATTGTGGATATAGGCTTCGAGTCCGATAATCGGTTTGATCCCCTCATTACGCATCGCATTATAGAAATCGATCGCTCCGAACATATTGCCGTGATCGGTCATCGCCACGGAGTTCATGCCAAGCTCTTTGATCTTTTTGGCGAGGAGTTTGACTTTGTTGGCACCGTCGAGCATAGAGTATTCGGTATGGAGGTGCAGATGGGTGAATTTGGGGTTGGACATTGGTTGCCTTTTATTATTATTTAGGAAACGGAGCATTTATGCCCGAAAAACGGAGGCGAAGCCTTCCGATTCCTGATTTTTCAAGAAGTCTATTTTCTTAATTCATTGACATTACAGGGTTAATAAATATCGCATACGGTCGGTTTACCGACCTTAGATATATGGAATTGTCGAATATGGTATGAATATAGCAGATTAATAACCTGAGTTCGACGGAGTATTATAGTCACAGAAGCCTAAAAATAGGTAAGATTTGAAAAATCAAAATTCGTAGGACTAGCCGTAGCTAATTC
>JACXUN010000143.1 GCA_014763905.1 Campylobacterales bacterium | reverse complement strand
ACAGAGTTATGCGGTATGGAACTATGGATTGAGTGAGCAGACGGCATTTCATGGGTATGTTTCGCATGAGGCCAAAGATGGAACCAATCAGATCTACTAACCTGAGTTCGACGATTAGAAGGATTTTGAATATTGATTTCCTTTTGTAAGATTTGGATTTATTATAGTTGATGTTGCTTAATCTAATTTATAGGAGACTAACTCTCCCTCTTTCAGTCGTGGGAGGATATCCATTTTGATTTTACGAATCAAAAAGCTTTTTTGCCGTAGAGGCATGGTTGTATCAGCCGTAATGGTTCGCAGTTTTTTCGTATAGAAGCCAAACAAAAATGCTGCTAGCGTACCACGTAGCTCCTCTTCTTTCATGATTTTGATACTCTCATCAATCATCAGTCCAGTGAGTTTAGGGTTCTGATACTCCTCTTTGATCAGAGACTCCAACAACGGAGCATAATGATCAAACATCGAAGGTTCAATCACATTGAGTACCTCATCGATGAGGCGTTTATGCTCCATCAAGGTTTTGATAATACTCAGTTGTCCAATATCATCTCGTGGAGTATTGAAACGGGTTTTGACATGCTCTACTTTGGCATTTTTCCCAAAAAGCTCCGGTCGTACACCCAATATGGTCGCCGAATGTGTGACATAGGCATCGCGAATAATGGGAGAGAGCTTATCCAGGTAGGCTTTGACCGTACCAAAAGCGATCTCTTTGTCACGGGGGTTATGCAGATCGTATGATTTGGCAGTCATTTCAATCACAAATGGAATCAATGATTGACCCGAACGCAGTAGTTCAGCGACCTTTTGGATTTGACCTTTGGCAATCATGTCGGCGGGATCTTGCCCATCGGGAAAAAGGACAACAGAACCGTCAAAACCTCCCTGAGTGAGCATGGTAGCGGCTTTGAGTGCGGCGGCGATTCCGGCTTTGTCACCGTCATAGGCGAGGATCACTTTAGGTTCGCCTTTACGTAAAATCGGGAGATGCTCTTCAGTTAGAGCGGTTCCGAGTGTGGCGACAGCCTCTTTAAATCCCGCTTGGTGAAACATAATCACATCGAGATACCCTTCGCAGACGATGATTTTTTTGTTTCGGTAGATAGCGTCTTTGGCTTTATAGTATCCGTATAGTAGCCGAGATTTGTTGAAGAGTTTGGTCTGCGGGGAGTTGATATATTTCGCCGGATGGTTGGTAATGGTTCGTCCCCCAAATCCGACAATGGCTCCGCTGGGAGAGTAGATCGGAAAGGTGATCCTTTCTGTTAGTCGGGCATAGTATCCGCCACGTTCTCTTTGAGCGACTACTCCGGCTTCTTCCGCTTTGGGGATGGCTAGAAAGTTGGTCGAGAGGAAGTTCATCACCTCTTGTGAAGCCCCGACATAGCCAATACCGAAACTCTCTATCGATTGGGTGGTGATCCCCCGTTTTTGCAGATAAGATTTTGCCGTGGCATTGCGGTCTAACTGTTTGGTGTACCACTGCTGTATCTGTTGGAGTACGCGTCGGGCATCGTTATTGTCGCTGCTGCCCTGAGCGTACTGGAGGGAAAAGTTCATCATCGAGGCGATCTTTTCCAACGCTTCGGGGTAGTTGAGCTTCTCATACTCCATCACAAATTTGATCGCATCACCGCCTACCCCGCAGCCAAAACAGTGATAAATCTGCTTGGACGGGCTGATGACGAAGCTTGGTGTCTTCTCTCCATGAAACGGGCAATTGGCTTTGAAGTTGGCTCCTGCCTTTTTGACCTCGATATAATTGGAGATAATATCAACAATATCAATGCTGTTTTTGAGATTCTCTTCGGATGTCTTGTCAATCATAAAGGTATTATATCCAATATGTTAAAATATGAGAAATACCCGCTTGGAATAAATAAAATGTAAATAGGATAATACGCTTTGGACAAGATTCTCCCAGCATACCACGATCCGCTTTTTAGCATCTTTATCATTGTTGTGATGGTGCTGGTGGTGGCGGTTGCCTCGAATGTGCTGGGAAATTATCGCAAGGATAAACAGCGTAAAAATCTCAAAGATTTTTTGGGAACTTTGACACCTGATGAGTGTACTCTTCATATCAATAAAGTACCGTTTGAACCCCTCTTGATCAATCCGCTTTCGTTGCTGGCTCATACCCTGACGACCCAAGGGGAGTACCAAAAAGCGGTCGCTATCTATCTCTATCTGATTGATCATATCGCCCACTTCAGTGAAAAAGAGCATCTATTGGAAGCACTGGGAACCACCTATCTCAAAGCGGGGTTTTTAAAACGTTCCGAATCGGTTTTCTTGGAGATTTTGCGTAAACAGCCGCGTAATCAAACGGCTCTCTACAGTATCGAAGTGGTCTATGAGCTGCTCAATGATTATGAAAAAGCGATGCAGACGCTCAAACCGCTGGAGATTATGGGAGCCAAACCGGAAAAATTGCGGGCTCACATTACACTTACTTCTGTAATCAGGGATAGTTCACTTTCCCAAGATCAGAAGATCAATCGGCTAACGGCGTATCTGGAGGATGAGCGGTATAGTTACCGTCGCATTATACAGGAGTTGTTTAAACTTGATTATAATCGGGCATGGGATGCGATCCGTGAGCAAAATCTCCAAGAGATACTGGATGTACTCTGGTTCTTACCCACATCGAACCTCAAATTGGATATAATCGCTCAAAATAGACTACTCAGCAGTATCTATACAGCACGGGGTGTGCTTCCTCTGGAAAATGCAGTAGAAGATTGTGGATTGTTTGCGATCGATACGATGATCGCCGCACGGCGGGGAGGAAGTACAGAGGTGGACTTAAACTTTAGTTACGGGTGCAATCAGTGTAAACAGTTGTTTCCGATAACTTTTGTGCGATGTCCGAAATGTTACGCTATCAACACGATTCAGGTCAAGGAAAGCATTGCAAAAAAACGAACGCAAACAGGTTACTCTCTACTCTGACGGTTCGAGTCTGGGCAATCCGGGTCCCGGAGGGTACGGCGGTATCCTAGAGTATCGAGGTAGAACCAAAGAGTTTAGCGGCGGAGAGCCGGAAACCACCAACAACCGTATGGAGCTGCGTGGTGTCATCGAAGGGTTGAAGCTGCTCAAAGAGCCGTGTGAGGTACAAGTGGTCTCCGATAGCAGTTATGTGGTCAAAGCGATCAATGAATGGCTTGGTGGATGGGTTGCCAAAAAGTTTAATAAGGTCAAAAATGTTGATCTCTGGGAAGCCTATCTCAAGGCCGCTGCCCCCCATCGGATTCACGCCGTTTGGGTTCGGGGTCACAACGGACATCCGAAAAATGAACGGTGTGACAAGTTGGCGGTGATGGAAGCAGAAAAGCAGAAGACGTTGTTGTCATAATGGTCGGTGAACCGACCCGATGATAGGGAATTTGTAGGGTCGATTTATCGACTACCAACCAAATAAAGGAACAAGTGATGAGTCAAATCAAAGCCCTAGAGAAGGCTTTAAATTATCAATTCAAACGAGACGACCTCATCACCGAAGCACTCACGCACAAAAGTTATAAAAAACCGTATAACAATGAGCGTCTGGAGTTCTTAGGTGATGCTGTCCTCGATCTGATCGTGGGGGAGTATCTTTTCAGTAAATTCCCCAACGAAGACGAGGGGGTACTCTCCAAAATCCGTGCGTCTCTGGTAAACGAAAAAGGATTTACCAAACTGGCACAATATATCAATCTGGGCGAAGCGATTTTAATCTCTCCGGCGGAGGAGAAGAACGGTGGACGTACCAAACCGTCGTTGCTCTCCAACACCTTTGAGGCGATTATCGGAGCGATCTATCTGGAGAGCGGATTGGCGGTGACGGCGAAGGTGGCGACCGATCTGATCGAGGCGTGTTATGAGACGATTGATCTCAACTCTCTCTCCAAAGATTTCAAAACCACACTCCAAGAGCTGACGCAGGCAGATTTCGGGGAGATACCGACTTATAAAATGATACGTGCCTTTGGACCGGATCACAAAAAAGAGTTTGAGATCGCGGTAGAGTTGCAGCATAAAATTATCGCCAAAGCGATTGGACGCAGTAAAAAAGAGGCTCAGCAAAAAGCGGCACAGATCGCACTTAGAAAACTCAGAGGGGAAGAGGAATGAACAGTTTTGGCAAAAAGTTTGTGATAACCACGTTTGGGGAGTCCCACGGCAAAGCATTAGGCTGTATCGTCGACGGGGTTCCTGCCGGATTGGAGATTGATGAAGCGTTTATCCAGAGTGAGCTGGATCGACGAAAACCGGGTAAAAGCAACCTAGAGACGGCACGCAAAGAGGATGACAAAGTCGAGATACTCTCCGGTGTGTTTGAAGGGATGAGTACTGGTACGCCGATTATGATGGTGATCTATAACGGCGATCAAAAGAGCCGTGATTATGACAGTGTCAAAGATTTGTTCCGTCCGGGTCATGCCGATTTTACCTATTTTTACAAATA
>JACXUN010000142.1 GCA_014763905.1 Campylobacterales bacterium | reverse complement strand
ATAATGGGGTATAACAAAGTTGCGGTGGGAATAAAGTAGAGACAGAAGCAAATATCCTCGCCATTATTATATCCTTCACATTCACTATTTAATGGCCCCACCTAATTGCAGAGACAGCAATGACGGACCCCTCAAAGAGGTCCGCCGTTGTCATTGCCGTACTATATTTCTTGGGTAGCTCTGAAGACCTCGTCTTCAGAGAGGGAGGCTTTTTTTTCAATAGCGCCGATGGTCATAGTTTTGATGCAAAGTGAGTTTATTATTCTGGGAATACCGCCTGAGTTTTGGTGCAGGGCATTGAGGGCATTGGGATTAAACAGCGGATCTTTAAGGCCTGCAAGGGCGAGGTGATGTTGGATATAGGCGGCGGTTTCTTCCTTGCTCAGGGCAGGCAAATGATACTTCAGCGATATGCGTTGATTGAAGGGCTGAAGCACAGGGATCAGCAGTCTTTCCCTGAGATGTGACTGGCCTATGAGGATGAAGATGGCTGGGTCTGTGGAATCCATATTGAAGTTGGTAATGATCTGCAGTTCATAGAAGTTTTCTATTTTAAGGAGATGGGCCTCATCGAAGATGATCACAGGGACTTTTCTGTTGTTAGTGACAAAGTTTCTGATGCTGTTTTGAATTGAGTTAAACAACTGGGATTTTCTGTAAAGGGGAGCGCCCCCGAGCATAACGGACAGTTGCCTGTAGAAGTCAATGATATTGACAGTGGACAGCGGCGTATAGACCAGTTTAAAAAGATTCGGATTAAGTTTCTCTACAAATGCCCTGAGATGGAGGGTTTTGCCGGTGCCTGGATTGCCGGTGATAAGCATAATGCCTCTTGTATGCTTCATATGCTCAAGGCGTCTTAAGAGTTCTTCTGAGGCTTTACAGAGGAACATATCCTTTGGGTTTATATCTTTCTGAAACGGCAGGTGTTTAAGATTATAGAAGACCTCTATCATGACTGTTCCTCCTCAGTAAACCTAATGCCCAGATGAGGGGGCCTTGCGTTTTCAAGGAGGTCAAGCCTCCTGAGTTTAGCTACGGGTTTGTCCTGAACATAGATGAACAGTTCCTGTGGCTTGTCTGAAGGATGGCGTATCTCAATCTTTTTGCCGATGAACTCAGTAGGGCATTCATAGAGCACACCGCTGATTGAAACGGTGGAGTCGTTTTTGACATGGCGGTAGAGGGTTATCTCAAAGGCCCTGTCGAGTTCCTCTTCGGTAGGCCTTTTGACAGATATGGTTTTGATATCATCCATGAACCTGTCAATAGGGCGTGTGTTGATGCCATAGTGGATATGATAGTGATATTCATCCTGCAGCCACAGGGCAAAGGCTTCATTGAGGTCATCAAGGTTGTCGGGCAGAGTCAGCATAGAGAGGAACTTCTGACGGACTGTCCTGAAAAATCTTTCTATCTTTCCACGCGATGGGCTGTCATAGGGGCGGGAATGTATCAGGGCAATCCCCAGCCTGGCACAGGCCAACTGCAGATGTGAACTTACAAAGAGACTGCCGTTGTCACAGTAAAAGGCCTTTGGAACTCCAAACGTCCTGAGGGCTTCTTTGATCACCAGTTCCAGAAAGATGCTGTTTTCCTGGAAGAAAAACCGTGCACCCACCACCATGCGGCTGTGGTCATCAATGACGGCAATAAGATACACCTTATGTTTCTTTCTGCCGTTTTGGATATAAGGGCCGTGCAGACAATCCCCAATCCAGAGGTCATTTACATGCTCGTGCTCAAACTTCTTTCTGGGCTCAGGCGGGTTGTTCTGTTTCAGGTTATTTCCCTTGATGTAGTTGCGCACAGTCCCCTCGGCTACCGTGCCGATATCGATGTGCCCTTCAGCGATAAGCCTTCTGTGGATTGCAGCACAAGAGGTGAACGGGTACTGCTTTACAGCCTCTTGTATGGCAACGGCAAGCTCTCCCGTAATCTTGCGGGACTCACCCTTGTCCTGCCTGCTCTTTGGCTTAAGAGCCTCAAACCCATGCCGCCGATACTGTTTCAGCCAGAGCTTCAGTGTCCCAAACTTAAACCTTCTGGGGCCGATATAGGGAACCTCGTGAGTTTTCTCCGAAAGCCCTCTAAAGTACTCCGCCTGTTTGCTGACATTTTGCTGTATCACAGGCGCTATCAGGGCATACCGGAATAATGCGATGGCTGTTCTTTTTTTGTCTTCGTCCATGTTGTCCATGTTTTTCCTCCTTGTAGTTTGATGCAGTAGGTTATCCCTTGAGACATCAAAGACAATATACGACGGAATGTAAAACTCTGAGGACTGCACGATGAAGTCAGGATGAGGATATAAAAAAGGCAAAAAAAGGCAGCATTCAAAGCACAGTGGCAATGATACAGGCAAGACATTGGCTTTCCCAAGGCAGGTAATACAGAAAACTACTGTTTTCCCGGCATTTCAGCGCGTGGTTGTCCTGTCTCTCTTACTCTGTTTATCTGAACTGAGAAGGAGTGCCAAAAAGGAAATGAGCGTTCTTCCTATATCCACCGTTTCTTACATAATAGTCATAGCCCAAGGCACAAGGGCCTCGTATTTCAGGATCAGTTTTGTAACAACTAAAGTCTTCTGCAAAACTCAGAAATATTCTGAGCCTCTGTCTCAATGAGGGAGTTTGCATCTGCATTGTGAGATCTTTGTAAAAACCCATTGCCAACATCTTGTCTATGGCTGTAAGGATAAGCTCCCGGAAGGCATAAAAGACACTATTGCTCAAGTCTATATACTTTTGCTCCCCGAATCCAGCCAGATAATCCAACAGCTCTTTTACCGAGTTGTTCTCTCCTCCATACACTTTTCTGAGGGCATTGATAATAAACGGGATCGAATACTTACTGTAGGGTAACAACTGGTATGGTAACAGCGAGAATGTCCTGTGCTTTACGCCCAGGGCTTTTCCCTTCCTCCTGCATAAATATCTCGCTATCGGCATGGCCTTGTAATATGTCCCTTTTTCATCGATTACCTCACGGTAGTAATATCCGATAAACTGGGCACAGTCCCTTGCCCCGCACAAAGGGCAACTATACTTGAAGTCATACGGCAGGTTGAGAATCTCTATAATGTCGTTGTTCCTGCCCTTGACTTGACTGTAATACCCCCTTAAGGTATATTCTATGATTATTGCTATTTGTATCTCGTTGGCAGCGCATCTCTCCACGATGCCTGCCAACAATTTTACCTTACTGGGATAATATATTGGTGAGCTTTTTCTTCATCGCTATTTTATCCTGCTCCCCGATACCAGCATAAAGCATTGTTGATGATTGTGCTTCCATTCTTATTGGTATATTGTGGTTGATAACAATATACTATTTTTAGTTGAAATTTGAAAGGAGTGGCTCCTCCGTGGCATAATCCACGGCAACAAATAATCCATTTAAGAAAGGAGCCACAAATGAAGGAAACCACAAAACATAGGAAAAAATCAATCAGAGGCATCAAGGAAGCACACGGCAGGCATTGGATAGCAGAGCAGATGTATCGGATATTTGCGATGGGCAAGCAAGGATTTGACGCGATGATGAAGGATTTGGGCAGGATGATGGCAGAGGCGATAATGTATATAGACAGGGAAGAGATAGCAGGGCCTGACTACAAGCCGTTCAATCCCGACGTGCAAAAATGGGCAAGCCAGCCGGGTTCGGTGTATATTGGGGATCAGAAGGTGCGGGTAGAACACCCCCGTCTTCGTGACAAACACGGAGAGATACAGTTAAAGAGTTATGAGAGGCTTAAAGAGCCTGAAGGATTTTCAGAGGAGCTTTTGACAAAGGTATTGAGGGGCATATCGTGTCAGAAGTATGCAGAGACAGTAGTGCAAGCAGCACAGGCATTTGGAGTATCAGCGAGTTCTGTATCGCAGCATATCATTACAGCGACGACGAAACAGTTGAAGGAATTCAAGGAGCGATCATTAGAGACATTTAAGCCTTTTGCGATATTTCTTGACACTATTCATCGTGCAGGAGAGGCATTTATAATCGCACTGGGAATTGACATAGCGGGGCAAAAGATGCCCCTTGGCTTTTGGCAGGGGGCCACAGAGAACCATGAACTCTGTGAAGAGTTGTTAGCAGACATGGAGCGAAGGGGATTGAAACTGACAAAAAGAATCATCTGGGTAACAGATGGAGGCAAAGGGATAATCAAGGCATTGAGAGAGCGTTTTGGCAAGAAACTGATACATCAGCGTTGCACCATACATAAAGACAGAAATATACAGAAGCATCTTGCCAAGAAATACCGTAAAGAGGCACATCGTAGATTTACAACAGCTCTTGAGCAGAACAGTTATGAGGATGCCCGGCAGATGCTGCTTGACATGGAGAAATGGCTAAGGGGCATCAATGAGTCGGCGGCAGATTCTCTTTTGGAGGCAATAGAGGAGATTCTTACCCTTCACCGGCTGAAAGTTCCAGCATTGCTGAGGAAGACCTTGCATTCAACCAATCCTATAGAGAGCATGTTTTCAATGGTGAGGGATGTGGAGGGCAATATCAA
>JACXUN010000363.1 GCA_014763905.1 Campylobacterales bacterium | reverse complement strand
GAATCAAACATTACGTACCGCCTTGTTATCGGTGAGTTTAATTTTTGTCGGTTGTGGCAGTACAACACCAACCAGTGATACAAAAGAGCCGACCAGTGATACAAAAGAGCCAACCAGTGTGACGGGTAACGCATTGTCACCTGCCGATGAAATCTTAAACAGTGATAACACTCTGGTTGATTCCAATGGCGATGTGACTGTCTCAGGGAAAATTACATTTGATCGCGTCCCTATTGGTTCAAGTGGTGGTCTTGACTATAACCATATAACTCAAGAGCCGGCAAGAGAGATTGTCGTTGCATTGATTGACAGTTCTAAGAACAGTATCGCCACTACGACAACCGATAAAAATGGACAATACAGTTTTACCGGTATATCCCAAAATACATCGGTAAAAGTTCGAGCTTACGCGATGTCGAAAAAAACCGCTAATAGCGGCTCTTGGGATGTTGCGATTGTGGACAATACCAATGATGACGCTCAGTACGTTATAGAGGGTTCATTAGCTTCCGTCGGTACACAAAACTCTATCCGAAACCTCAATGCACCAAGCGGATGGAGCAGTGACTTCAATAGATACGTAGCACCCCGTGCTTCGGCTCCGTTTGCGATTTTGGATTCGGTTTATAGTGCGATGCAGTATATTTTGCAAACCGATAGTCAGATCAACTTCCCTAAGTTGACCGTCAATTGGTCAAATATTATTATCCATGAATGGGGTCACTATTTCGAAAAAAAGTTTTCCCGAGCCGACAGTATCGGAGGTTCGCACCTTGAAGGAGACCGATTAGATATTCGAGTCGCATTTAGTGAGGGATGGTGTAATGCTTTCTCCTCGATGGTTAAAGACGATCCAATCTATGTTGATACCGGAGATAATAGACAAGCCTCCAATATGCTTGTAATGGATATGGAAAGCGGTACCAAAAGGAATCCAGGTTATTTCAGTGAGAGTTCGGTTCAGCGTATCTTGTATGATCTCTATGATGATGCCGATGACGGATATGATGAGCTGAGTCTGGGATTTGAACCGATCTATGATATTTTGACCGGGACACAAAAAATTACACCGGCATTTACCAGTCTCTTTCCGTTTATCAAAGCACTCAAAGATAAAAACAGTGGATATCTGGATCTGATCAATCGTGTCGTTTTGAGTGAAAATATTTCCTCAATTACCAGTATTTACGGCGATAGTAGCAATGGTTTATATGGTGATATGTCTGTGGGAACCGCATACAATGTCTGTACATCAGCTGAGTATGGAAAATATAATAAGCTCTACAACCATAAATATATTCGATTGAATATTGCGAGCGGTGGAACTTATAATATTGATGTTCGACAGTACAATGGCACCAGTGCGGATCCAGATTTTGCACTCTATCATACAGATGAACCTTTTAGTATGGTAGGTGAAGCAAATGAGGGTATCAGTTCAGTTGAAAGTAAAAACTTTACGTTAGCGAGTGGAAACTATCTACTGGATATGACCGATTATAACGGTGTGAGTACACCATGTTTTAGCGTAAACGTTAATTAATAA